>NZ_LZIX01000022.1:0-83978 GCF_001666955.1 Mycobacterium sp. E735
CGCGGCGGCCAAGCCGGCCGCGTCCAAGCCCGTCGCCCAGCCGGGAACCAAGCCGACGGCGGCCGACCGTGCGACACAGATGCGCAAGTCGATCGCCGCGGCGATGAGCCGGTCCAAGCGGGAGATCCCGCACTACTACCTGGCCGAAGAAATCATGCTGGAGAAGTCGTTGTCGTGGTTGACGACGCGTAACGCGCAGCGATCGATCGACGAACGAGTGCTGCCGGCCGTCCTGCTGCTCAAGGCCGTCGGCGGCGCGGTCGCCGGCTTGGCGGCCGCCTTCGGCGCCGGCGTGGCCTCGGGCCGCTTCTCCGCCGTCTCGCCGGCGGCCGTCAGGGTGGCCAAAGTCGTTCCCACCTGGACGGTTTCGCCCACGGGCACGACGAGCTCGTCGACGATGCCCTCCTGCCAGCATTCGACCTCGACCGCGGCCTTGGTGGTCTCGACGATGGCCACGACCTGGCCGCGCGTCACCTTGTCCCCGGGCTTGACCAGCCACTCGTTCAGGGTGCCTTCATCCATGTCGGAGCCGAGCGAGGGCATCTTGAATTCGATCACGGCTGTTCCCCGAACAGGCTCTGCACGGCGGCGACGATCTTGGCGGTCTGCGGCAAAGCGGCCTCTTCGAGGTGCTTGGCGTAGGGAATGGGCACCTCGGCGCTGCACACCCGCGCCACCGGCGCGTCCAGGTCGTAGAAGGCGCCCTCCATCACGCGTGCGGTGACTTCGGCGGCGAGGCTGCCGGTGCGCCAGGCCTCGTCGACCACCACCGCGCGATGCGTCTTGCGGACCGATTCCAGGACCGTGGTCTCGTCGAGGGGGCGCAGCACGCGCAGATCGATGACCTCACAGTCGATTCCGGCCAGGGACAACTCGTTGGCGGCGTCGAGCGTCTTCGGCAGGCAGCCGCCGTAGGTGATCAGCGTGACGTCGGCGCCGGTGCGGCGAACCGCCGCGTGCGAGATGTCGGTCGGGGAGAGGACGTCGACGTCGGTCGAGGTGTTGTAGAGCTGAACGTGCTCGAAGATCACCACCGGGTCGGGGTCCTCCAGCGCGGGCGCCAGCATGCCGTACGCATCCTCGACGGTGGCCGGAGCCAGCACCTTGATGCCCGGAATGTGGGCGTACCACGGCTCGAGACTGTGCGAATGCTGCGCGGCGAGCTGGCGACCGGCGCCCGTCGCCATGCGCACGACGATCGGCACGGAGAACTGCCCGCCGGACATATGACGCAGGGCCGCGGCGGTGTTGACGATCTGGTCGAGCGCCAGCAGGCTGAAGTTCACCGTCATGACTTCGACGATCGGCCGTAACCCGTTGAGGGCCGCGCCGATTCCGATTCCGACGAAGCCCAGCTCCGACAGCGGCGTGTCGCGCACGCGCTCCGGGCCGAATTCTTCCAGCAGGCCCTTGGAGGCGGCGTACGTTCCCCCATAACGCCCCACGTCTTCCCCCATCACCACGACACGCGGGTCATCACGCAGGGCGTCGCGCAGGCCGTCGTGCACGGCGGTTCGATAGCTGGTCTTCATCGCATTGCCTCTTCGGTCAGCACGTCGCGCTCGAGATCCGCCACGTCCTCCCACGTTCCGGCCTCGGCGTAGGCCACCGCGGCCTCGATCTCGGCGACGGCCGCGTCTTCGATCTCACGCACCTCGGCGTCGGAGAGCGTGCCGTCGCCCACGCACTTGTCGGTGAACGCCTGGATCGGGTCGCGCTCGCGCCATCGCTCGACTTCCGCCTTGTCCCGGTACAGTTCCGGGTCGAACATCGAGTGCGCGCGGAACCGGTAGGTGCGGAATTCGATGAAGAACGGGCCACCGGTGTCGCGAACGTGGTCGACGCCCTGCTGCGCGGCGGCATGGCATGCCTCGACGTCCATCCCGTCGACCGCCAGCGTGGGAACCCGGTACGCGGCCGCCTTGACGGTCAGGTCGGTCTGCGACTGGGCGCGGTCCAACGCGGTGCCCATCGCGTAAAGGTTGTTCTCGCAACAGAACAGCACCGGCAGGTTCCACAGCACCGCCATGTTCAGCGACTCGTGGAACGCGCCCTCGGCCACCGCGCCGTCGCCGAAGTAGCAGGCGGTGACCCGCTTCTGCTGCAGCATGGCGTCGGCCAGCGCGATGCCCACCGCGAGCGGCAGGCCGCCGGCGACGATGGCGTTGCCCCCGTAGAACCGCTTGGCCGCGTCGAACAGGTGCATGGAACCGCCGCGGCCCCGCGAGCAGCCCTCCTGCTTGCCGAACATCTCGGCCATGATCGAGGTCATCGGGATGCCACGCAGCAGCGCGTGCGCGTGTTCGCGGTACGTCGCAACCACCGCGTCGTCGTCGGCCAGTGCGCGCAGGGACCCCGCGGCCACGGCCTCCTCGCCGACGTAGAGGTGCAGGAATCCGCGAATCTTGGCCGCGCTGTACAGTTCCGCGCACTTCTCCTCCATGCGCCGCACCCGGATCATGTCGGACAACAGCTCATGGGCCAGTTTCGTATCGGTCATGATGGCACCCCTTCGGCGTGCTGGACGGGGCGCTGCTCGATGGTGGATGTATCACCTTCGGGCAGGCCGAGTTCGCGGGCCTTCAGCAGGCGCCGCATGATCTTGCCGCTGCTCGTGTGCGGCAACGAGTCGACGAATTCGATCTCCTTGGGCGCCACCGTGGCCCCGAGCCGTTTGCGGGCGTGGCCCATCAGTTGCAGCCGCAGGTCCTCGTCGGCCAGGACGCCGTTCTTCAGCGTGACAAAGGCCTTGACCATTTCGCCGACCGTCGGATCGGGTATGCCGATGACGGCCGCCTCGGCGACGGCGGGGTGATCGGTCAGCGCGCTTTCCACTTCGAACGGACCGATCAGGTGTCCGGCGGACTTGATCACGTCATCCTTGCGGCCGACGAACCAGAAGTAGCCGTCGGCGTCCTTCTTCGCGAGATCCCCGGACAGGTAGAGGCCGTCGGCGAACGCGTTGCGGTAGCGCTCTTCGGCGTTCAGGTAACCGCGGAACATCGATGGCCAGCCGGGCCTGAGCGCGAGCTCACCCTCCACGCCGGGTTCGTCGACGACCTCGACGGGCCCATCGTCGTCGCGGTGCACGATGAAGGCGTCGACCCCGGGCAGCGGCCGGCCCATCGACCCGGGCTTGATGTCGAAGGCGGGCGTGTTGGCGATCATGATGCCGCCCGTCTCGGTCTGCCACCAGTTGTCGTGAATCGGCAGGCCCAGCACCCGCTTTCCCCACCAGACCGCCTCGGGGTTGAGCGGCTCGCCGACGCTGGCGATGAACCGAAGCCGCGGAAAGTGGTAGCGCGCGGGCAGTTCCGGTCCGGCCTTGATCAGCATCCGGATGGCGGTCGGTGCGGTGTACCACACGGAGACGCCCTGGTCCTGCAGGATGTGGTACCACCGTTCGGCGTCGAATTCCGCCTCGTCGACGATGGAGGTGACCCCGTGCAGGAGCGGGCTGATGATGCCGTAGGACGTGCCGGTCACCCAACCGGGATCGGCTGTGCACCAATAGGTGTCGTCGGGATGCAGGTCGAGCGCGTACAAGCCGGTGACGTAGTGCATCACGACGGCGCCGTGCACGTGGATGGCGCCTTTGGGCGTGCCCGTGGTCCCGCTGGTGAAGTGCAGCAGCGCCGGGTCGTCGGCGGTGGTCGGTTCGATCGGCGCGTTCTCGTCGGCCGCGTCCAGCCATTGCCAGAAGTCGAGCGTCCCCGGCGGCGCGCCGCCGCCCTGGCCGTCGTCGACCACGAAGACGTGCCGGAGCGAGGGGAGCCGATCGCGGATCTTGGCGACCTTGCGCTGGTAGATCGCCCTCGTGGTTACCAGCACGTCGGCCTGCCCGATGTTGACTCGGGTGGCGATCGGCTCCGGCCCGAAGGCCGAGAACAACGGTGAGACGACGCTGCCGTTGCGCAGCGCGCCCATCATCGCGATGTAGAGCTCCGGGGTGCGGCCCATGAGCGTGAAGACACGGTTGCCCTTGTTGATGCCCAACGAGCGCAGCGCGCTGGAGAACCGCCGGGAGAGCCGGCCGAGCTCGGCGTAACTGAGGTCTTGGGTGGCGATCACGCCGTCCCAGGGCCGGTCCGGGACGAACCGCAGGGCCGTGCGCGTGGCGGCCGGACCAGCGGTGTGACGATCGACGGCGGCGTAGGCGATGTTGCACAGGCCGGGGCCCATGCCCTCGCACGGATCCGGCACATCGGACCAGTGGAACTGGGCGCGCTCGTGTTCGTAGTCCGTGAGGTTGGGCCGAACGGAGAAGTCGGTGGCCGTTTTGCGGATGACGTCCATGACAGGGTCCTCGCTTCGGGTAGTCGCCTTCATCGTTTGCCGCGGGGCATCGCCGCAATAGAGACAAAGGTCATCAGTCGACCCCGGGTCCAATGACCCGACGCTGGGGACCAAGGACCCTGGCGCGCGCTGCCCGCATGCCCGAGGGTCCAGGTAGGAAAGGAGGGGCGACGAGCGATGACCCCGACGTTGGTCGACACCAAGGTGCTCACCAGGGCGGTGGAGCTGGCCTGTCGCGCCCCTTCGCTGCACAACACCCAGCCGTGGCGATGGGTCGCGGGCGGCCCGAGCGTCGACCTGTTTGCCGACCCGGACCGCACGGTGCCCTCGGCCGACGGCTCCGGCCGCGAGTCGATCATCAGCTGCGGCGCGGTGCTCGACCATTTCCGGGTCGCGATGGCGGCCGACGGGTGGGCGACGAGCGTCGACGAGTTTCCCAACCCCAACAACCTCGACCACCTGGCCTCGGTCGACTTCCTCCCGACCGACTACGTCGCCGCGGCCCGGCGCGATCGCGCCGCGGCGATCCTGCGCCGCCGGACAGACCGGCGGCCGTTCGGCGCACCGAGGGACTGGGCGTCGTTCGAGCCGGTGCTGCGGAGCGCCTTCGACCCCGGCCTGGTCTCCCTCGACGTGCTCGCCGACGACGCGCGGCCGCGGCTGGTGGAGGCGGCGCGTCTCACCGAGGCGCTGCGCCGCTACGACGACGTCTATCACCACGAATTGCGTTGGTGGACAGCGCCGGGCAGGCACGACGACGGCATCCCCACGGCCGCACTGGTGAGCGACGCGCAGCGGCGCGCCGTCGACGTGAACCGCCGGTTTCCCGCCGACGCGAACGCCCGGCCCGGTTCGGCGGGACTCCAAGATCAAGCGGAGGTGCTCGTCCTGTCCACCCCGGGAGACACCCGTGCGGACGCATTCCTGTGCGGCCAGGTGCTTTCCGCGATCCTGCTGGAATGCACCATCGCGGGTCTGGCGACGTGCACCGTCACCCACGTGACGGAGTTGCCGGCCAGCCGCGATATGGTCCGTCAGCTGATAGCCGACACCGAAGCGGTGCCCCAGGTCTTGATCCGGGTGGGCACCGCCTTCGCGGGCAAGGGCGGCCCGGAACCGACGCCGCGGCGGCCCCTCGGCGATGTCTTGGAGATACGCCGCTAGGGCGGCCCGGATTATGGCCATGGATTTCGAAGGGAGTCGACGATGATTGCCGATGCCGGGGACTGGCTCGTCATCAAGAGCGGCACGATCGGTCGCCCGGATCTGCGCGGGCTGATCACCTCCGTGCGTTCCCCCGATGGTGAACCGCCCTACCGGGTGCGGTGGCTGGCCACCGGGGAGGAGGCGACCGTGTTCCCGGGCCCGGACGCCATCGTCGTCACCGCCGCCGAGCAGCAGGCCGCCGACGAGCGGGCACGAGCACGATTCGCCGCGGTGCAGGCCGCCATCCGGGATCACAGCCGAGTCGGGTAGCAGCCAAATGCCTTCTACCACAGACGGATGCCCGTCGATAACCGACGCCGACGTCGACGAGCTCGCCTTTGAATTTCTGCACTCGCCCTACGCCGGCCACACCTACGTCGACTGGCGTTTGGACCAGCGCCTCGACGGCTTCCTGCGCCACCGCGGGCTCGTGCGGCTCACCCAAGACGGTGACGCCTACGGCCTCATCCTCAACCGGGTGATGGCCTACATGGCCGAGCTGCGCCGGAAACGGTGACCCGACGAACGACCCGTAAGCCTGGGACTTCGGTCCCTACCGCCGATTACGGCGGACTGGTCGGATGAAAGTCGTCAATGGTGAAAGGGATCGAGGAGATTGCCATGGCGACCCTTCCCGTCCGCCCGCCGAGCGGCCTAGTGACCGCGGTGCGCGATGACCAGAGCAGCTGACGCGACCCGGCGCTCGCCGCGCCGCGTGTTCCGCGACCGCAGCGAGGCCGGCCGGGTGCTGGCCAACCTCCTCGGGGCCTACCGCGATCGGCCAGACGTGATCGTGCTGGGTCTGGCGCGGGGCGGCATACCCGTCGCGTGGGAGGTGGCGGCGGCGCTGCGCGCGCCGCTGGACGCCTTCATCGTGCGCAAGCTCGGCGCGCCCGGCCACGAGGAATTCGCGGTGGGAGCACTGGCGAGCGGGGGCCGCGTGGTGGTCAACGACGACGTCGTGCGTGGCCTGCGCATCACCCCGCAGGAGTTGCGCGCGGTCGCCGAGCGTGAGGGTCGGGAATTGATTCGGCGCGAGGCCGCCTACCGCGACGGGCGCCCACCCGTGGAGGTGGCCGGCAAGACGGTCATCCTCGTCGACGACGGATTGGCCACCGGCGCAAGCATGTCCGCGGCGGTGCAGGCGCTGCGCGAAGCCGAGCCGGCGCACATCGTCATCGCCGTGCCGGCGGCCCCCGAGTCGACGTGCCGGGAATTCGCCGGGCAGGTCGACGACGTCGTGTGCGCGAGCATGCCCACCCCGTTCCTCGCGGTCGGGGAGTCCTTCTGGGATTTCCGCCAGGTCACCGACGACGAGGTCCGCCGGCTGCTCGCCACGCCGACGACCGGGGCGTCGCGGGGCGCCGCGGCGCGGACACCGGCCGACGTGATCAGCCGGGTCGCCATCGACGCGCCGGCGGGCGTGCCGCCGCAAGCGGCGCTGGACGCGCTCGTCGGTGACGCGCGCATCGTGCTGATCGGCGAAAGTTCGCACGGCACACACGAGTTCTACGAGGCCCGGGCCGAAATCACCAAGTGGCTGATCGAGGAGAAGGGTTTCTGCGCCGTCGCGGCCGAGGCGGACTGGCCCGACGCCTACCGGGTGAACCGCTACGTTCGCGGCATCGGCGAGGACACCACCGCCGACGAGGCGTTGAGCGGCTTCGAGCGCTTTCCCGCCTGGATGTGGCGCAACACCGTCGTCCGTGACTTCGTCGAGTGGCTACGCACGCGAAACCGGCTGCACGAGAACAACGGCCAGCGGCAGGCCGGCTTCTACGGCCTGGATCTCTACAGCCTGCACCGGTCGATGCGGGAGGTGATCGGCTACCTGGACAAGATCGACCCCAAGGCGGCGGCGCGGGCGCGGGAACGCTACGCCTGCTTCGACCACGCCTCGGCGGACGACGGTCAGGCGTACGGCTTCTCGGCGGCCTTCGGCGCGGGCCCGTCGTGCGAGAAGGAAGCGATCGATCAACTCGTCGAGATCCAGCGCAACGCGCTGGCCTACGCGCGCAGGGACGGCCTGCTCGCCGAGGACGAATTGTTCTACGCCCACCAGAACGCCCAGACGGTGCACAACGCGGAGGTGTACTACCGGGCGATGTTCAGCGGCCGGGTCACCTCGTGGAACCTGCGGGACAAACACATGGCGCAGACCCTCGACGCACTGCTCAAGCATCTGGACCGTCACGACGACGTGCCGTCCGCGCGAATCGTGGTGTGGGCCCACAACTCCCACGTAGGCGACGCCCGCGCCACCGAGGTGTGGGCCGACGGACAACTCACGCTCGGCCAGCTGGTCCGGCAGCGGCACGGCGACGAATCCCGCCTGCTCGGCTTCAGCACGTACGCGGGCACCGTCACCGCCGCCAGCGACTGGGGCGGCATCGCCGAACGCAAGGTCGTCCGCCCGGCCCTCAACGGGAGCATCGAAGAACTCCTGCACGAAACGGGCAGGGCGGCGTTCCTGGTGTCACCGCACCTCAACCCCGGGGCCGCGGAGCCCCTCGGCGCGGTGCGCCTGGGGCGTGCCATCGGGGTGATCTACCGCCCCGAGACCGAACGGCAGAGCCACTACTTCCACGTCCGGCCCGCCGACCAGTTCGACGCGATGATTCACATCGACCGGACGCGGGCGTTGGAGCCGTTGGAGGTCACCAGCGTGTGGATCGCCGGCGAGACGCCGGAAACGTACCCGAGCGGCCTCTAGGCACGAAG
The DNA here is from genome assembly GCF_001666955.1 of Mycobacterium sp. E735. Taxonomy (NCBI): domain Bacteria; kingdom Bacillati; phylum Actinomycetota; class Actinomycetes; order Mycobacteriales; family Mycobacteriaceae; genus Mycobacterium; species Mycobacterium sp. E735. Next base: position 8,224 of record NZ_LZIX01000022.1, read on the forward strand.
CGATGGAGATACAGATGCCGGCCGATCGGGCGCTGAGCCGAAGAATCGTCACGTTGACCATGAATCCCGCGCTCGACATCACCACGAGCGTCGGCGTGGTGCGGCCGACCGACAAATTGCGCTGTTCGGCGACGCGCTACGACCCGGGCGGCGGCGGCATCAACGTCGCGCGGATCGCGAAGGTCCTCGGCAGCCCGGTGCTGGCGGTGTTTCCGGCGGGCGGGTCGCACGGTGGCCTCGTCACCACCCTGCTCGGCGAGGCGGAGGTGCCGTTCCTGCAGATCCCGATCGCCGCCCAGACCCGCGAGAGTTTTTCCGTCAACGAGACCAGCACGGGCCAGCAATACCGGTTCGTCCTGCCGGGCCCGGAGCTCAACGCCTTCGAACAGGAGCAATGCCTCGCCGAACTGCGGGCCGCCGCCCAGACGGCCGAAGTCGTCGTGGCCAGCGGCAGCCTGCCGCCGGGCGTCCCGGCCGACTACTACCAGCGGGTCGCCGACATCTGCCGGGAGCTGGGCGTGAAGCTGATTCTGGACACCTCCGGCGGCGGCCTGCAGCACATCTCCTCGGGCGTGTATCTGCTCAAGGCGAGCGTACGCGAGCTGAGGGAATGCGTCGGCCGCCGACTCGCCACCGAGTCCGAGCAATTGGCCGCCGCCCATCAGCTGATCGACAGCGGCCACGCACAGGTCGTCGTGGTGTCCCTGGGGTCCTACGGCGCGCTGCTCGCGACAGGCCATGCCAGCCAACGCTTTCCGGCGGTCCCGATGCGTAGCGGCAGCGGCGTCGGGGCCGGCGACGCGATGGTCGCCGCGATCACGGTGGGTATCACCCGTGGGTGGCCGCTCGCCAAATCCGTTCGGTACGGGATCGCGGCGGGCGCGGCGATGCTGATGACGCCCGGTACGGCGGTCTTCGAGCGCGTCGACGTGGAGCGGTTGTTCGAGCTGGTGGCCGAACCCGCGGAGGTGGGGCCGAACGACTTCGCAGCTGGGGCCTAACGGCCCCTCCGTCGCGGGGCGCCGGCGCAATAGCCTTGAAAGCGAATGGAACCCTAGGAGCCGACATGAACCAGCTGGACGCCAAGGCCGTGGTCGTCGGCGTCAACGGCTCGAAAGCCGCGGTGAACGCCGCGAAGTGGGCGATCGACGAGGCGATCGGCCGGCAGATGCCGCTGCGCCTGGTCTATGTCATCCCCCCACGAGGGGGCCACGCCGGGTCGGGCCCCACCTCGGAATGGGAGGTCGAACGCGGCGAAATCGCGCTGTGCGAAGCGGAGTCCGCCATCCAGAGCGAGCGCAAGGCGGTCGAGATCGAGACGGCGATCGTCTCCGGTGACCCCGCGCAGGCGTTGATCGACCAATCGCTGGACGCCGCCCTGGTGTGTGTCGGCACCGCCAGGCGGGGATGGGCGTCCGACGGGCTGTTGGGCCCGACCGCGGCCGGCCTGGTGGCGCGCGCGCACTGCCCGGTCGCGATCATCCGCACCAATCCCGACGGGTCGCCGACGGAGCTCGGGGTGATCGCCGTCGTGCTCAACGACGAGCCCGACAACGACGAGGTGGTACACCAGGCCATGGAGGAAGGGCGCCGCCGCCACGCCACCGTCCGGCAGATCGACCGGCGGCTGAACAGCTGGGTCCGCCGCTACCCGGACGTCCACGTCCAGACCGTCGCTGCGGGCACCGGCGCCAGACCCAGCGAGAAGCCCGGTGGCACAATCGAACTCGCGGTGGTCGGCAGTGCCGATGCCGACGAGATCGCGGGGCTGGTCACCCCGAACTGTCATCCGATCGTCGGCTACCCCGACTGCTCGGTGCTCGTGGTTCGCCACTGAGATGACGGAGACCGCCCGAACCGAGTCGGTCGTCGCCGGTATCGATGGTTCCAAGGCGGCGATCCGCGCGGCGCTGTGGGCGGTCGACGAGGCGGTGAGTCGTGACGTTCCGCTGCGTCTGCTCTACGCGACCGAGGCCGAAGGCGGCGAACAAACGGCGGAGCTCGCGGTCGGCCAGGCGGTCAGCGCGATCCGCGCCGCGGGCAGGCCGGTGGCGATCGAGACGGAAATCGTCCACGGACCCGCGGTCGGGTCGCTGATTCGTTCGTCGGCGTCGGCGGTGATGGTCTGCGTGGGAGCCGTCGGGCTGCGCCACTTTCAACCGGGCCGGGTCGGCTCCACCGCCGCGGCGCTGGCCGTCTCGGCGCACTGCCCGGTGGCGATCGTCCGCGGCCGCGACGACCACCACCGGCAATCCGGAGGAAAGGCGGTCGTCGAGATCGACGGGTCCCCGGACTCGGTGCTGCTGGACGCGGCCGTCGACGAGGCGCTGTTGCGTGGCGCCGCGCTCCAGGCGGTCGTCTCGCGGCGCACCGCGCAGAGCGAGCATGGCGTGTGGGGCAGCGAGGCCGATCGGCGGGCGCTCGCCGACCTCGATCGCCGGCTCGCCCGCTGGAAGCGAAGCCATCCGCAGCTGCGTGTCGAATCCGTGGCGATCCACGCCGGACTGCTCGAATACCTCGCCGCCCCGGACGGGCCGGTGGGGTTGGTGATCGTCGGCGCCCACAACCGTCGGCACGTGGCCGAACTCGTCGGACCGGTCGGCAGCTCGGTGATGCAGGACGCCCGGTGTTCGCTGTTGGTGGTGAATCAGCAACATTTGTGAACTCGGACGATGATGGATGTGTGATATTGAGGTCATACGACCATCGGAAGGGTTCTTAATGGTCAAGGTTTTCCTGGTCGACGACCACGAGGTCGTCCGGCGCGGTCTCGCCGACCTCCTGGCGTCGGACCCCGAGCTCGAAATCGTCGGCGAGGCGGGTTCCGTCTCCGAGGCGAAGGCGCGTATCCCGGCGCTGCAGCCCGACGTCGCCGTGCTCGACGTGCGGCTTCCCGACGGCAACGGCATCGAGCTGTGCCGGGACCTGGTGTCCGATCACCCCGACCTGCGGTGCCTGATGTTGACGTCCTTCACCTCCGACGAGGCGATGCTGGAGGCCATTCTGGCCGGCGCCAGCGGCTATGTGGTCAAGGACATCAAGGGCATGGAGTTGGCCCACGCCATCAAGGAGGTGGGCGCGGGCAAGTCGCTGCTGGACAACCGCGCCGCGGCCGCGCTGATGGCGAAGCTTCGCGGCGCGGCCGAACGCGAAGACCCGCTGTCCGGCCTCACCGAGCAGGAGCGAACGCTGCTGGGGCTGCTCAGCGAGGGCCTCACCAACAGGCAGATCGCCGCACGGATGTTCCTCGCCGAGAAGACGGTGAAGAACTACGTGTCGCGGCTCCTCGCCAAACTCGGCATGGAGCGCCGGACCCAGGCGGCGGTGTTCGCGTCGAAGCTGGATCAACGGCCCGGCCATTCCCAACCGCCAGCGGACGCGCCTGCCGACTAGCCGGCAACCGCAACACGTCACGTCATCGACGGGAACTCTTCGCTTGGGCGCTTGACAAATTGCGACTACGCTGATTTTGCCATCTGACATTGAGCAAAAGTGTCGTGGAGGTTTTGACGGGTTGAGGAGCGACGACGGCGGCTCGGCATTCGCCGGACTCGGCCAGCGCGGGCTGGTCGGGAGGATGCACGAGCAGCTCGACGAGTTGCTGGCCGCCCGCGACCAGATGGAGCAGTTGCTCCGCGTCATCGTCGAGATCGGTGCGGGCCTCGACCTCGACGCCACGCTGCACCGGATCATCGGCGCCGCCCGCAAGCTGACCTCGGCCCCCTACGGCGCGCTGGCCATCCGTGACCTCGAAGGAAACTTGCTGCGCTTCGTCCACGAGGGCATGGACGCCGACACGGCCTCCCGCATCGGTCACCTGCCGTTCGGCAAGGGCCTGCTCAGCCTGTCGCTGCTGGACACGCCGGCCCTGCGGATGACTGATCTGACCGCCCATCCGGCCGCCGTCGGGTTCCCCGAACACCATCCTCCGATGCGCGCCTTCCTCGCGGTGCCGATCACCATCCGGGGCAACGTGTTCGGCAACCTCTACCTCACCCACGTCGATCCGGTGCGGGTGTTCTCCGAATCCGACGAGGTGGCCGCCCGCGCGCTGGCATTCGCCGCCGCCGTCGCGATCGACAACGCGCAGGTCTTTCAACGCGAGCGGACGGCCGTCAAGTGGATGGAGGCCAGCCGTGAGATCACGACCGCCCTGCTCTCCAGCGCCGCTCCGCACCGGCGCCCGCTGCAGCTGATCGCCGAACAGGCCCGGGTCCTGACCGACGCCGAACAGGCGATCGTCCTGGTGCCCGGCGATCCCGACCTGCCCGACGACGAGGTCGACACGCTGGTGGTCTCCGCGGCCGTCGGGGTGCACGCCGACGAGGTGGTCGGCCAACGGGTGCCCGTGGACGCGTCCACCAGCGGCACCGTGTTCCGCTCGGGCGAACCGCTGATCACCGAGACGTTGCGGTACCCGATTCAGGCGTTCACCGACGTCGGGCAGCGCCCGGCGATCCTGATGCCGCTGCGCGCCCGCGACGAGGTCGTCGGTGTCATCGCGATCGCACGTGGCGCCGACCAGCCGCCGTTCGACGACAGCTACCTCGATCTGGTCAACGACTTCGCCACGCACGCCGCGATGGCGCTGGTGCTCGCGTCGGCCCGCGACGACGCGCGGCAGCTGAGCATCCTGGCCGAGCGCGAGCGCATCGCGCACGATTTGCACGACCACGTCATCCAGCGGCTTTTCGCCGCCGGCATGGACCTGCAGGGAACGCTCGCGCGGGCGCGCTCCCCGGAGGTCGCCGACCGGCTCAACCGCACCCTCGACGACCTGCAGACCATCATCGAGGAGATCCGCACGACGATCTTCCAGCTGAAATCCCCGATGGGTAAGAACGGCGACTTCCGGCGCCGCATCCAACAGGTGGTCGCCGATCTGACCGAGAATCGCGACGTCGTGACCACCGTGCGGATGCACGGACCGATGACCGCCGTCGGCGGAGAGCTTGCCGACCACGCCGAGGCGGTGGCCACGGAAGCCGTCAGCAACGCCCTGCGCCATTCCGGTGGATCGCGCCTGACCGTCGAGATCAGCGTCGCCGACATGTTCGTCCTGGACATCATCGACAACGGCTCCGGCATCCCTGTCGGCAACACGCGCAGCAGCGGCCTGGGCAACATGCGGCGCCGCGCCGAACAACTCGGCGGTGCCTGCGAGATCACCGGCCCCCCGGAGGGTGGCACCCGGGTGCACTGGGTCGCCCCGCTCATCGATCAGTAACGTCGCCCCGGCGGGACCAAAGGGGGGCGGCCCTTGGGCCTAACGGCCCTGCCCGACGGCGCCGCCCCGGACTACCGTCGGGGTCGTGAGTGATCGGTCGGTGGACGCGGCGGAATCTGCTCGGCTGCTCGACGGACGCCTGGTGTCGTTGCGCGCTCTGACCGTTGCCGACGCCGAGGCCGTCTTGGCGCTGCATGAGCAGCTGTCCGACTATGACCGGTACTTCCGCTTCTTCACGCTGCAGCTGTCACCGCTGCATGAGCTCGTCGCGAAGCTGACCGGGCCCGCGGATGGTTTGTACGCGCTGGGCGCCTTCGACGCCGACCGGCTGATCGGCGTGGCGCACTGCGTCGTCGTCGACGATCCGCAGGTGGCCGAGGTGGCGATTGTGGTTGCGCACCAGGATCATTCGGTGGGCGTGGGCACCACCTTGCTCAAGCACCTGGCCCCGATCGCTCGGGCGCATGGCATCGATCGGTTCGTCGCCGACGTCCTCGAAGAGAACCACCCGATGCTCACGGTCTTCTTCGATCTCGGCTGGCCTTGCCGGCCAATCGATCACGGCTCGGTTCGCCATCTCGAGATCGAGCTGCCCGAATTCGACGGCGTGTAGAGGAGCAGAACAATGACGCAGAGCGCGACGAAATACGGCGTACTGGTGTGTGTCGACGGGTCGGCGGCATCCGACGCCGCCGTGGCCTGGGGGACGCGGGAGGCCCTCATGCGTGATCTGCCCATCACGCTGGTGCACGCGGTTCCCCCCGTCGTGGTCGGATGGCCGGTGGGCCAGCTGTACGCGGACATGCCCGAATGGCAGCACGACAGCGCCCAGCACGTCATCGACCAGGCCCGCAAGACGCTCAACGCCAGCGTCGGCGACTCCGCGCCGCCCGAAATCCACACGGAGACCAGGTATTCAGCCATCGTTCCGGCACTTGTTGAGGCCTCCAAGGATGCCCGGATGATCGTCGCCGGAAGCCAGGGGCTGGGCGCGGTGGGTCGCCTGCTGTTGGGCTCGGTGACCACGGGACTCGTGCACTACGCCCACTGCCCGGTCGCGGTGATTCACTCCGCCGAAGGGTCGGCGCCCGATCCGGCCGCGCCCGTGGTGCTCGGCATCGACGGCTCCCCGGCGTCGGAGGACGCGACCACGCTGGCCTTCGACGAGGCCTCCCGCAGGCGGGTCGGCCTGGTGGCCGTGCACGTCTGGAGCGACGTGGGGGTGTTCCCCATCCTCGGCATGGACTGGCGCGACCGCGAGATCCAGGCGGCCGAAACCCTCGCCGAACGCCTGGCCGGCTGGCACGAGCGGTATCCCGACGTGCGAGTCGAACGGAAACTGTTCTGCGACAAGCCGTCCGAGTGGTTGCTCAAGGAATCCGAACGCGCCCAGCTGGTGGTGGTCGGTAGCCGCGGCCGTGGCGGATTCCCCGGAATGTTGCTCGGCTCGGTGAGTTCGGCCGTCGCGCAGTCGGCTCGGGTGCCCGTGTTGGTTGTCCGTTGAGAAGAAGAACCTTGCGCGTGAGGGAGGCTCGTAAATGATCGAACTGTTGCCGAACATGCCGGAGAAAGTGATCGGCATCCGGGTGTCGGGCCGGCTGCGCGGCGACGAGCTGCGTGACTTCAAGCCCCGGATCGAGCGGGTGCTTGAGACCGGCGAGGTCCGCATCGTCGAGGTGATCGCGCCCGATTACGAGGGATTCGGGCCGGGCGGATTCCTCGAGGACCTCAAGCTGGGCTTGGGCACCGTGCTGCCGCACCACGCGGCGTTCAAGCGGATCGCGGTGGTCTCCGACAAGGACTGGGTCGCCCATGTCCTGCACGCCGTCGCGTGGCTGGTCCCCGGCGAGTTCGCCATCTTCTCATCCGACGAGCTCGACAGCGCCACCGAATGGGCGGCCGGGTAGCTCGCCGTCAGTCACGCACGACGAGCACCGAACACCCCGCGTTTCCGCTCGGGTGCGCGGTGATCGGTCCCACGATCCGGGCGACCTTGTCCGCGTCCTCGCCGCCCACCACCGCGAGCTGAACCGGCTCGGTTGTGTGCGTGAGGAATTCGGCCGCGCCGCGCCTGGCCGCGGCGGGCTGGACGTGCACCTCGCGGTGCTGCGCCACCCAGGGGCCGAGCCGCTGCTCGAGCTGGCTGTAGGGGATCTCGCCGAGGCCCCACCGCCAGACGCCCATCGCCAGGATCGGCGCCTCACGCAGGCGGGCCTCGCGGAAGCCGTGTTCGAGCACGGCGTCGTTGCCGGCCGATTCCCCGACGGCGACGGCGACGAATCCGTCATCCGGCTCGGCGCCACGGCTGCGGATCACGGCCACCGGGCAGCGCGCCTTGTGCGCCAGGGTTTCCGCGGTCGAGCCCAGGACCTTACGCGCCACCCAGCCCGTGCCGACAGAACCCACGCAAACCATTGCGGCACTGCGTGATTCGTCGATCAGCGCGTCCTCGGATGAGCCGCGCACGATGTCGCACTCGATCTTCACCTGCTGACCCGTGGCCTGAAGCGCCGCATCGGCGGCGCGCAGCGCGGTTTGGGCGTATTGGATGTCCAGGCTGTCGTCGCCGGCGTTCCGCCGGGGGACGGCGTGAATCAGCCGGAGCGGGACGTCACGGCTGACGGCCTCGGCGGCGGCCCACTTGGCCGCATTGATCGCGGCGTCCGAGCCGTCGATACCCACCACGATCCGCTGCTGCGGATTGTTCATCGCGTCCTCCCGGAGACTGGCCAGCGGACCCTGAAGGCCCGGCACTGGTCACGTTATGGGGGCGCGGCGCGGTTCAGCAGGGCCGTTCGGCCCCCGTTCGCGGGCATTGGTCACCTGACCTCAGGCGACCTCGACCGTGCGCCCGGGTAGCAGCTGGTGCACGCGGCCACGGCATTCCACCGTGACCGATGCGCTGTTGCCGGCCTCGGACGTCAGCTCGGCCGCCCGCCCGCTGACCCGCAGGTGCAGCCGTTCGCCGCGATAGACGAACGGAAACTCGATCGGATCCAGCGCCTTCGGCCACTGCGGGCTCAGGATCAACCGGTCGTCGCGGGTCTCCAGTCCGGTGAAACACCGTTGCAGCAGATCGATGCTGCCGGCCATCGCGGCCAGGTGGATACCCTCCGCCGTGGTGCCGCCCTGGATGTCGACGATGTCGGACGCGAGCACCTGCACGAAGTACTTCATGGCGTGGTGCCGGTTGGCGCGGGTGAGCACCCATGAATGGACCAGGGCGCTCAGCGTCGATCCCTCGGAGGTGCGCGCGAGGTAGTAGTCCACCGTCTCAGGGATCCGCTCCGGCGCGAAGCGGTAGCCGAGCCGGCCCAACAGAGCCAGCAACTCGTCCGACGACAGCAGGTAGAACAGCATCAACACGTCGGCCTGCTTGGACGCCTTGTAGTTGTTCACACTGTCGTTCTCGGCCTCCAGGATGCGGTCGAGCCGCTGGATGTTGCCGTAGCGCTGCCGGTATTGGTCCCAATCCAGTTCCGCCAGTTGCGAATAGCCCTCGAACTGGCTGATCACGTTGTCGTGGAACGGAACGAACATGCGCCGCGTCACGTGCTCCCACCGGCCGAGCTCTTCGCTCGTCAGGTCGATCTTGCCGACGAGGTCCAGGCGGTCCCGCAGCGGGAGCAGGTCCAAGGCGTCCATCGCCCGCAGGATGGTCCAGACCGCCATCACGTTGGTGTATGCGTTGTTGTCGATCCCGTCGTATTCCTTGCCCGGATAACCCGAATGGAACTCGTCGGGGCCGACGATGCCCTTGATCGTGTAGCGGCCGCGCGTCTCGTCGAAGCTGGCGAGCCCGACCCAGAAACGCGCGATCTCCACCAGCATCTCGGCGCCGTAGTCGACGAGAAACTGCCGGTCTCCGGTCACCTGGTAGTGCTGCCAGGTGTTGTAGGCGATGGCCAGACCCACGTGGTGCGCCCGGGCGCTGGCATCCGGATTCCAGCGGCCGGACTCCGGGTTCAGGTGCACCTCCTGGCTCACCTCGCGTCCGTCGCTGCCCGACTGCCAGGGGTACATCGCACCCAGATAACCGGCCCGGTGTGCCGCCCGGCGGGCCTCCGGAAGGCGCCGATAACGGTAAATCAGCAGCGAGCGTGCCACATTGGGCATGCGCACGCTCAGCACCGGGGAGACGAACAGCGAGTCCCAGAACACGTGTCCGCGGTAGGCCTCGCCGTGCAGGCCCCTGGCCGGCACACCGGCGTCGAGTTCGGCGGTGTGTGGCGAGAGCGTCTGCAGCAGGTGCACCAGGTGCAACCGCAGGATCCGCAGCGCGTCGGCGCCGTCGGTCAGGCCGATCGCGCATTGTTCCCACAACAGGTCCCAGGCGCGGGCGTGCTGACGATGCAGCTCGGCATACCGGCCGGCGGCATCGAGATGTAGCTGCGCGGTGCTCGCCGGCTCCGATATCGCGTTGTCCCGGCCGGTGAAGACGGCCGCGATCTTTTCGCAGGTGACCGATTGACCCTCGGCCAGCGCCACCTGGATGTCGTGGCCGCCACGGTCGGGCTCGGCCACGACCTTGTACTGGGCGACGGCTCGGGCGTCATCGCACCACACGGTGGTGCGAGCGGCCACCGCGATGGCGATGCGAGACTGCGACGTCTCGGTCCGCAAGATCACCGATTCGTCGGCGAATTCGTCGATAGCCGGTGACGTGAGGTGTCTGCTCGACAGCGAACGGTAGCGCTCGACCATGGTGTTGCCCACGCCGCCGTCCAGCAGGGACCGGAACTCGACGGTGCCCGACCAGTTCTCCGCGACGACCGTCGTCTGCAGGGCGAGCAGATGCGGCTCGTGCATGGATGCGAACCGCTGTTGGGTCATTCTCGTGATCTGGCCCGCACCGTCGGAGAATCGCAGCGTGCGCGTCAGCGTCGCGTGCCGCAGGTCGAATGTCTGCCGGTAGGACAACAATTCGGTGTCGTCGATGTGAAACCACGGCCCGCCGTTGATCCGGAAGGTCAACGGCAACCAGTTGGGCAGATTGACCAGGCTTTCGTTCTCGATCGTCCGGCCGGCGACCCGATCGGCCAGCGTGTTGTAAACCCCGGCCGCATACGTCCCCGGGTAGTGCGCCGCGCTTGCGGTGGCCTCCGGGGCGCAGCCGCGGCTGGCGACGTAGCCGTTGCCGACGGTGCACAGCGTTTCGCGCAGCCGCTCGTAGGTGGGGTCGTAACCCTCATAGACCAGTTCCCACGCGTCGTTGGGTGCGGCGGCGGCCTCGTGCAGATCGTCGGCCAGCCGCCGGACGAAGTCGCGGACGGCGAACGGATCGGCCAGGCTGACGAACGCGGCCGATGGGCGATCCCCATCCTCGTTGTGCCGCACCACAATTCCGACTCCGTCGAATTGGACCGCATCGAAGGCGTCCTCGTCGGTGATGTCGTCGCCTACGTAGATCGGCAACACCGCATCGCCGCCGGTTCCCTGGATTTGTTCGAGGATCCAGTTGAGCGTCGTGCCCTTGTCCCAGTCGAGGCTGGGGCGCAGTTCGATGACCCTGCGACCCATCGTGATCCGCAGGCATTCGGATCGCGCGAGCTTGCGTACCGCCGCGATCACCCCATCGACCCGTTCGGAGTCGACGTGGCGGTAGTGGACCGCGACCGCAAACCTCTTGCGCTCCAAATGGATTCCCGGGACACCGGCGAGCAGCTCCGTCAACCGGTCGGCCGCACGCGCCAGCGCGTCGATGGCGCCGAGGGCGTCGGCGTTGTCGTGGTGGGTCCCGTCCGGTGCGACGAGCTCGAAACCGTGGCTGCCCGCGTACCAGATCCCGTCGACGCGCACGCGGTCGCGAAGATCACCCACCTCGCGTCCGCTGACCACCGCGACGGGGCACTCCGCCGCGAGCGCGCGCAGCGCTTCGGACGCACCCTCGACCGGTGTGGCGGACGCCGGCTGGGCGACGATCTCGGACAGCGTGCCGTCGAAGTCGAGAAAAACCGCCGGCCGCCGGCTGGCCACCAGCTCCTTCAGCTGGCTGTAGACACCCGTCGCGTCCGCGATGGTCGACAACGGTGAGCCCCCGCGCCGCACCGTGATCCCGGCGAAGTCGGCGACGATGGCGTCCGCCCCGAGGGACAGCAACCCGTCTCCACCCCCGTTGCGCTCGAGGCCGATGACGAGCCCGAAGCCGTGGTCCCGGCCCGCCGCGATTCCCCCTTCGTCGCAGTCGACGAGGACGCAACGGACCGGGCGCACCCCCAGGCGCGCCACCGCCACGGTCAGCGCCGCGTCCCCCTGCGCGGCGGACTCGGCCGGGCAGACGGCGACGTCCACCAATTCCTCAATTCCCGCGGCGCGCAACAGGGGTGCGCATTCGCGGCCCGAGGAATAGACGGCGGCGGCGATGCCGGCCTCGCGCAGCCGCCGCAGCAGCACGGCGGTCGAATCGCGGGCCTCGACGACGTCCGGCGAGGTCTGTTCGATCACACAGTCGAGCCCGAGGATCACCGCGTCGTGGTAGCGCCCGTCCACGGTGACAGGCCATTCAGTCATTGCTGTGACGATGCCACAGCGCACGCGGCCGTCAAGGCCCGTCGGCGCAGGGGGGCCTCATGGCCATGCGGTTGGTGACTAAAGCCTCATGATCGACGGTCGGTCGCGCCATAGCGTTTTGGGGGAGGAGAGGGAGAACATCATGTCCGCAATGGCAAACCGCCACGGCATCGTCGTCGGAATCGATGGGTCGCCGGCTTCGAACGCCGCCGTCTGTTGGGCGGCCCGTGACGCGGCGATGCGACACGTCCCGCTGACCATCGTCCACATGGTGAACGCGATGGTGCCGATGTATCCGGCCCTCCCCCTGTCGACGGGCGTGGCCGTGTGGCAGGAGGAGCAAGGCCGAGAGGTGCTCGAGCAGGCGGTCAAGATCGCCGAGGACGCCGTCACCACCGACCGCAAGATCGACGTCCGAAGCGAGCTGCGTTGTGCGCCCCCGGTGCCCACGCTGGTCGAGATGTCCAAAGAGGCCGAGATGGTCGTCGTCGGAAGCAACGGACGCGGCGCGGTGGGCAGGCTGCTGCTGGGCTCGGTGAGCAGCAGCGTGGTCCGCGGCGCGCGCTGCCCGGTCGCCGTGATCCGCGACGAGGATCCGCTGATGGAGCACCCTCAGCAGGCGCCGGTGCTCGTGGGCATCGACGGCTCGCCCGCCTCGGAGGTTGCGGTGGCCGTCGCTTTCGACGAGGCGTCGCGTCGCGGAGTCGGGCTGACCGCCCTGCACGCGTGGAGTGACGTCGACGTCTTCGAACTGCCCGGGGTGGACTGGTCGGCGGTGAAGGGGGAAGCCGAGCGGAGCCTGGCCGAACAGCTGGCCGGCTGGCAGGAACGTTATCCCGACGTCACCGTGCACCGGGTCGTCGTATCCGACCGGCCCTCGCGGCAGCTCATCGAACAGTCGGAGTCCGCCCAACTCGTCGTCGTGGGCAGCCACGGCAGGGGCGGCCTGTCGGGCGTGTTGCTGGGCTCGGTCAGCAACGCCGTCGTCCACTCGGTCCGCATGCCCGTCATCGTCGCCCGACCGTCGTAGGGTCGCGCCGCCGCCGTGCCGTTTCTCGATGTGCACGAAACCCACACCGGCGTCGTCATTCTCGCCGGCGACCGCGCATACAAAGCCAAGAAGCCGGTGCTGACCGACTTTCTCGACTTCCGCGCGCCGCAGCAGCGCGAGCACGCCTGCCGCCGGGAGGTCGAGCTGAACGGCCGGCTCTCGCCCGACAGCTACCTCGGCGTCGCCCACCTCACCGACCCGCTCGGCGGGCCGGCCGAACCGGTCGTGGTCATGCGGCGCTACCGCGACGAGGACCGCCTCGCGCACCTGGTGGCCCACGACACCGCGGAGTCCGTGCACCGCGTGCTGGACGCGGTCGCGGCCGTGCTGGCCCGCTTCCACGAACGCGCCGAGCGCGGCGAGCGGATCGACGCCCAGGGCGAGGCCGGCGCGATCGAGGGGCGCTGGCGGGAGAACCTGTCCGAATTGGAACGCTATGCGAGCCAGTCGATTCCGGGGGTCGAGGCCGACGACGTCGACCTGCTGCGGCGCCTGGTGGCCCAGTTCGTCGCCGGGCGCTCGCGGCTGTTCGAGCGGCGCATCCGCGAGGGGCGCATCGTCGACGGGCACGGCGACCTGCTCGCCGACGACATCTTCTGGGTCGGTGGCAGCCCCGCGCTGCTGGACTGCCTGGAGTTCGACGACCGGCTGCGCCACGTCGACTGCATCGACGACGCCGCCTTCCTCGCGATGGACCTGGAGTTTTTGGGCCGCAAGGACTTCGGCGACCACTTCCTGAGGCGCTACGCCGAGCACGCGGGTCGGGCGGCGCCACGGGCGCTGGCTGACTTCTACATCGCCTACCGGGCCGGGGTGCGGGCCAAGGTGGACTGCGTCCGGGTTTCGCAGGGCAGCCCAGGCGCGTCCGGCGACGCCGCGCGCCACCTGGCCATCGCCACCCGGCACCTGCAGAGCGGCACCGTTCGGCTGGCGCTCGTCGGCGGCAACCCCGGCACCGGGAAGTCCACCGTGGCGCGCGGGCTGGCCGAATCATTTGACGCTCAGCTTATTTCCACCGACGACGTGCGCCGGGAGCTGAGGGACTCGGGTGCCATCGCCGGTGAGCCCGGCGTGCTGAACGCCGGGCTCTACAGCCCCGACCAGGTGACGGTGGTCTACGAGACCGCGCTGAGCCGCGCGCGGCGGTTGCTGGGCGAGGGGCACTCGGTGATCCTCGACGGCACCTGGCGCGATCCGCGGACGCGCGAGCAGGCTCACCGGCTGGCCACCGAGACGCATTCGGCGCTCGTCGAATTCGTGTGCTCGGCGACGGCCGACGTGGCGGCCGACCGGATCAAGACCAGGCCCGCGGGCACTTCGGAGGTCACCCCGGAGATCGCCGCCGCCCTGGCCGCCGGGCATGCCGACTGGGTCGGCGCGCACCGGATCGACACCTCGCGGCGCCCCGACCTCGTCGCCCGCGAGGCGCACGACCTCTGGGCGCGCACGACATAACGCCCTCGGCAGGTGCCAACGTCCCGGCCGTCGGGGACCAACGGCCCTGCCCGCACCCGCGCACGGCGCATACAGTTTGCCTCACCGAAGTCGACGAAACGGTGGACATGGACGCGAAAGTGCCGACCGAGCAGGTCATCCGGGACGCGGTGACCCTCGCGTGCCGCGCGCCTTCGCTGCACAACAGCCAGCCCTGGCGGTGGGTCGCCGACGGCACGAGGCTGCACCTGTGGGCCGACCCGCACCACGCGATGCACGCCACCGACCACACCGGCCGGGAGCTGATCCTGAGCTGCGGGGCCGCCCTCGACCACCTAAGGGTCGCCATGGCCGCCGCGGGCTGGGAAAGCGTCACCGACCGGTTCCCCACCGAGGGCAGGCCGGATCACCTCGCGAGCGTGGGCTTTCTGCCCGTGGAGAACGTGACGCCGCAGCGCCGGCTGCGGGCCGAAGCCATCCTTCGCCGCCGCACCGACCGGCTGCCCCTGGGCGCACCGGCCGCGTGGCCCACGCTGCATGCGGCCCTGATCCGCGCGGTGACACCATACGACGTTTCACTGGACGTGGTCGACGACGACGAGCGGCCGAGGCTGGCCGAGGCGTCGCGGCTCACCGAGCAGCTGCGCCGAAGCGACACCTCCTATCTGACCGAATTACGTTGGTGGACATCACCCTTCGAAGCGAACGCCGAACACGTGCCCGAAAGCGCTCTGCTGTCCAGTTCCGAGGCCGCGCGCGTCGACATCGCCCGCGCGTTCCCGCCGGCGGGTGGGGGCCGCCGCCGCGCCTCCATCGAGGCGGACCACTCCAAGATCGTGGTCCTGTCCACCCGTCACGACGATGCGCCGACCGAGGTGCTGCGCTGCGGTGAGGCGCTGTCGGCGGTGCTGCTCGAATGCACTGTGGCCGGCATGGCCACCTGCACGTTGACCCACATGACGGAGATGTCGCAGAGCCGCGACATCATCAGGCAGATCACCGGCGGTTCCGGCCAGCCGCAGCTGCTGATCCGGGTCGGCCGGTCACCGGCCGGGGACCCACACGCGAAACCCACCGCCCGGCGTCCGGTGACCGAGGTCCTCGAGATGCGTGGGTGACCGGACATGCCCAGGACCACCGCAAGGACGAAGCCAAGGAGGTGTCATCGATGACTCGGCACTGGCTGGTGATGGAAACGAACGGGGAGGGCGGTGAGGCTCCCTTCGTCGCGCGAGTCGCGGGCGCGGGCCGGCATCTGCCCGGCACCCACCTGACGACCGACGAGCTGATGGCATCCACCCGCCACCGCACCCACATCGACCTGGAACGGCTGACCGGGATCCGCGAACGCCGGGTGTCGGTGGGCGATGAGGATTCCTACACCCTGGCCAGTTCGGCGGCGCTGAACTGCCTGGCCACCGCGCAGCAGGATCCGGCGGCGCTGGACGTGGTGATCAGCTGCAGCATCACCAAGTTCCGCGACGGGCTGACCCAGTGGCTCGAGCCGACCATGAGCAGCGCCGTGGCGCGCGGGATCGGGGCGGTGAACGCGATGACGTTCGACGTGTCCAACGCGTGCGCCGGAATGCTCACGGGCGTAACGATCTTGAACAACTGGATTCGCCAGGGCGTCGTCGAGCGCGGGCTCGTCGTCAGCGGTGAGTACATCTCGCAGCTCTCCAACAATGCCGCCCGGCACATCCGCAACATCATGAGCAAGGAGCTGGCCTGCCTGACCCTGGGCGATGCCGGCGCGGCGCTGCTGCTGGAGCGGGCGCCGGCCGGTTCGGCCGGCATCGCGCTGGCGGGCTTCACCACCGTGGCCGACTACAGCCGGCTCTGCCTGGCGTATCCGCAGGGCGACGACCCGGGCGCGCGCATGTTCACCAACTCCCGCGCCATCCAGAAGGCCGCGATAGCCAACACTCCGCTGCTGCTGAGCGAAGTGCTTGACACCGTTGGCCTTTCGATCCACGACATCGATCACGTCATCACCCACCAGACGTCCGCGCGCGCGATCCGCAAGGGAATGGCCCGGATGTCGGAAGTGTTCGGCGACAGCCCGCGCCACGACGCGGTGATCACCGTCGACCGCTACGGTAACACCGCCTCGACGACCCACACGGTGGCGCTCGTCGAGGAACTCGAGGCCGGGCGAATCAAGCCGGGAGAGCGAATCGCGTTGCTGGCGTTGGCCTCCGGGCTGGAAATCGGTGTGGTCTTGTTGACCCTGGACGAGGATGTGGTGAGCCGCTATGGGCACGGTGATTGATCGGATCGACGTCTCGCACCCGCGGCTGCGCGGGCGCCACAGCGCGTTGCACCTGGCCGTCGTCGCCGCCAAGGACTGCCTGAAGCGGGCCGGATGCGAGGCGAAAGACCTCGACCTCGTCATCAACGCAGGCATTTACCGCGACCGCAACCTCGGTGAGCCGGCGCTCGCCGCGCTGATCCAGGACGACATCGGCGCCAACCCGGAGGATCCGCACGCAGGCGCCCACGGCACGTTCTCCTTCGACATCGCCAACGGCACGTGCGGGCTCCTGACTGCGCTGCAGATCGTCGACGGCTTCATGCGCAGCCGCGCCATCCGGCGCGCGCTGGTGGTCGCCAGCGACGCCGACCCCGGCCACGGGATGAGCGAGCACTTCGGATTCTCGGGCGCCGGCGCGGCGATGCTGTGTGGTTGGTCCGACGGCGACTACGGCCTCAGCCGGGTGTCCTGGGTGAACGACCACAGCGAAAATGGTGACGAAACCTTCAGCGCTACAGTTGGTTTCGCCGACTCACGCAACGTCCTGCGGTTTTCCGAGTCGGCGGCGATGGACGAGCGGTTCGCCGCGGCGGCCGGTCGGGCGGTGTCGGCGTGCCTTGCCGAGCAATCGGTGCGCCTGTCCGACGTCGACGCGATCGTCGCCGCCCCCGCCCGTCCCGGATACCGCGCCGCGCTGGGCGCCCGGCTGGGCGTGCCGGTCGAGGAGATCAGCGTCGCCGACGACGAACACATGCACACCGCCGCCCTGGCCGCCGCGTTCGGAGCGCGGGCCGAGCGGTTGCCGTCGGGAGCGCGGGTCCTGTTCGTCGCGGCCGAGGCCGACGTCGTCGCCGGCGCCGCCCTCTATCGCCAGCCACCGCGGGACGCCTCAAGCGCCACGCTGGCGTGACGCTCGAGCTCCTGCGTCACGCTGGCGTGACGCTCGGCCGTTGCACCGCACGCTCGAGGTCCAGGATCTGCCGGGTGGTCTTGACCACCACGTCGGGGTTCAGGCTGATCGAGTCGATGCCGCAGCGAACCAGGAACTCGGCCATGTCGGGGTAGTCCGACGGCGCCTGACCGCACAACCCGGAGTGAATCCCGTTGCGGCGGCAGCCCTCCACGGCCAGACGGATCATCTCTTTGACTCCCGCGTCGCGTTCGTCGTAGTCGAAGGCCACGATCTCGCTGTCCCGGTCGACCCCGAGGGTCAGCTGGGTGAGGTCGTTGGATCCGATGGAGAACCCGTCGAAGCGCTTGGCGAACTCGTCGATGAGGATGACGTTGTTGGGGATCTCGCACATCGCGTACACCTTGAGCCCGTTCTCCCCGCGGCGCAGACCGTGTTTGGCCATCTCGGCCAGGACCAGGTCCGCCTCGGCCACCCGGCGCACGAACGGCACCATCAGCACGACGTTGGTCAGCCCCATCTGTTCGCGCACCCGCTTCATCGCCCGGCACTCCAGCGCGAATCCCTCGGCATAGGCCGGGTGCGCGTAGCGCGAGGCGCCGCGGAAGCCGATCATCGGGTTGCTCTCGGCCGCTTCGAAGCCGCTGCCGCCGACCAGGCTGGCGTACTCGTTGGTCTTGAAGTCCGACATCCGCACGACGACGGGCTTGGGCCAGAAGGCGGCGGCGATGGTGCCGATCCCTTCCGACAGGCGCTCGACGAAGAATTCGGCGCCGTCGGAATAGGCGTAAGTCAGCGTGTCGATCGTACGCCGGGCCTCGGGGTCGTCCACCCGGTCGGGGTGGAGCAGGGCCAGCGGGTGCACCCGGATGTACTCGTTGATGATGAACTCCATCCGGGCCAGTCCCACGCCGTCGTTCGGCAGGAACGACGTCTTGAACGCCAGGTCCGGGTTGCCGAGGTTGAGCATGATCTCGGTCTGCGGGCGCTCCTGGTCGGACACCTCGGTGTGGTCGACGCGAAAGCCCAACTCGCCGCGGTAGACCCGCCCCGTGTCGCCCTCCACGCACGACACCGTGACGAGCTCGCCGTCGGGCACGGTCGTGGTGGCGTTCCCCGCGCCGACGACGGCGGGAATGCCGAGCTCGCGGGCGATGATCGCCGCGTGGCAGGTGCGCCCGCCGCGGTTGGTGACGATGGCCGCCGCGATCTTCATGATGGGTTCCCAGTCGGGCGTGGTGATGTCGGCGACCAGCACGTCGCCGGGCTGGAACTCCGACAGCTTCCCGAGGTTGTCCATCCGCCTGGCGATGCCCGTGGCGACCTTCTCGCCGACCGAGCGGCCCTCGGCGAGCACCTCCTTGCGTTCGGCGCCCTTGCCCTCGAGCACGTAGCTTTCGATCATCGTCTGGCTGCGCTGGGAGGCCGCGGTTTCGGGGCGCGCCTGGACGATGTAGATCCGCCCGTCGAGACCGTCCTTGGCCCATTCGATGTCCATCGGCCGCCCGTAGTGGCCCTCGATGGCGCAGGCGTAGCCGGCCAGCTCGAGGACGTCGTCGTCGGTGACGCAGAACCGGGCCCGGTCGGCCTTCGGCGTGGGGATGTTGCGCGTGGTGTTCTTCGTCTCGCCCTCGACGAAGATCATCTTGACCGCCTTGTCCCCGATCAGCCGGCGCAGCACCGCCCGGTGGCCGGCCTGATACGTCGGCTTGTGCACGTAGAACTCGTCGGGGTCGACGGCGCCCTGGACCACGTTCTCGCCGAGCCCGTAGGCGCCGGTGATGAATACGACGTCGTGGAAGCCGGATTCGGTGTCCAGGGTGAACATCACCCCGGACGAGGCGAGGTCGGAGCGCACCATCTTCATGACGCCGATCGACAGCGCCACCTTGAAGTGGTCGAAGTCCTGGTCGATCCGGTAGTGGATGGCCCGGTCGGTGAACAGGCTCGCGAAACACCGGCGGCAGGCGTCCAGCAGGCTCTCGGTGCCCTTGATGTTGAGGAAGGTCTCCTGCTGGCCGGCGAAGCTGGCGGTCGGCAGGTCTTCGGCGGTCGCCGAGCTGCGCACGGCCAGGCTGACGTCTTCGCCGTATTCCTCCTGCAGCTGCCGGTAGGCGGCGGTGATCTCGGCGGCGAGTTCCGGGGGAAGCCCTGCGCCGTAGACGATTTCGCGGGCCCGCTTGCCCTTGCGGGCCAGCGCGGTGACGTCGTCGGGGTCGAGGTCGTCGAGCGCGGCGTGCAGCGCGTCCCAGGCGCCGGCGCTGTCCAGCATGTGCCGGTAGGCCTCGGCGGTGATCGCGAACCCATGCGGGACCCGCACGCCCTGTCCGGTCAGCTTCTGGAACATCTCGCCGAGCGAGGC
The DNA here is from genome assembly GCF_001666955.1 of Mycobacterium sp. E735. Classification (NCBI taxonomy): domain Bacteria; kingdom Bacillati; phylum Actinomycetota; class Actinomycetes; order Mycobacteriales; family Mycobacteriaceae; genus Mycobacterium; species Mycobacterium sp. E735. The sequence goes on from NZ_LZIX01000022.1 coordinate 27,972, forward strand.
GTTCTTCCCGCCGACGAGCGGGACGTCGGAGATGCCGATCTCTTCGAAGAAGCGGACGTAGGTGAAATCGCTCATGGTGTTCTTCCTTCGGTGGGTTGCATCAGTGCGCTTCGTCGATGCGGCAGGCGTGGACCGGGCGGCGGTCGCGGGCCGAGCCCATGCGCGGCCGCGCGTGCAGAAGGGCGGGCGGCGCGGTGAGGCCGGGGCGGGCGGCGAAAGCATCTGCCTCGCTGCTCAATTGATCTCCCGTCACCCGCCTCACGATATGCCCGGGGGCACGAGGCCACAGCCGCCGTTTGGCCTCAGTACTTGGGGACTTACGGCCCTGCCAGCAGCGCATTGCGGCGCGGAAAGTAGCACCATGGAGCAATTGACCGCCCTGGATGCCGGTTTCCTGGAGGTCGAGGATTCCGATCCGCACGTGAGCCTCGCGGTCGGCGGGGTGTCGATCGTGGAGGGGCCGGCCCCGACGTACGAGGAGTTCTTCGCGTCGTTCGCCGAACGGGTCGCGACGATCCCGCGGTGCCGGCAGGTGCTGCGGACCCATCCGCTCGACCTGCGCCCGCCGAACTGGGTGGATGACCCGCACTTCGACCTCGCGCGCCATCTGCACCGCATCGCGCTGCCACATCCCGGTGGTGACGCGGAGCTGTTCGAGTTGATCGCGTCGCTGATGGAGCGCCGGCTCGATCGCGAGCGCCCGCTGTGGGAGTGCTGGATCATCGAGGGGCTCAGCCGAAATCGATGGGCGGTGCTGACCAAGATTCACCACTGCATCGCCGACGGCATCGCCACCACGCAGCTGCTGTCGAAGTTCAGCGACGACGGCGACGGCGACACGTTCGCCGCCGACGTCGGCGCTGCCAGGTTGTCGGCCCGGTCGGGGCCCGCCAAGGTGAACCTCAACCCGTTGAGCTGGGCGAGCGGTATCGGCCGCAGCGCATTCGCTGCGGTGACCGCGGCGGAACACGCGGCGATCGGCGCGGCCGAGCTCGCGGCGGGGCTGCTGCATCCCGCCCCCGATTCGTCGCTGCACGGGCCGGTGACCACGATGCGGCGGTACAGCGCGGCCCGCGCCCGGTTGACCGACATGCACAAGGTGGCCCGGGCCTTCGGGGTCACGCTGAATGACGTTGCGCTGGCGGCGATCACCAACAGTTACCGCGGTGTCTTGCTGGCGCGCGGGGAGCGCCCGGGCCGCGACTCGCTGCGCACCCTCGTGCCGGTTTCGGTCCGCGCCGTGGACCACTTCAACGTCGCGGGCAACCGGGTGTCGGCAATGCTGCCGTTGTTGCCGGTCGACGAGGAGGACCCGGTGCGGCAGCTCAAGCTGGTGCACGATCGACTCAGCCACGCCAAAGCCAGCGGGCAGAGCGAGGGTGGCAGCGCAATGGTGGTGGCGGCCAAGCGCACCCCATTCGCGCTGTCCGCGTGGGCCATTCGCCTGCTCTCGCGGATACCCCAGCGGGCGGTGGTGGCGTTGGCGACCAACGTGCCCGGTCCACGGAGCCGGCAGCGGCTTATGGGCCGCCGGGTGCTGGAGTTGTTGCCGATCCCGCCGATCGCCCTACAGGTGCGCACCGGCGTCGCGATGCTCAGCTACGCCGACACGTTCGTTTTCGGCATCACCGCCGATTACGACACCGCACCCGACATCGATGCGCTCGCCGCCGGCATCGAGGAGGGCATGGCGCAACTGGTGGCGGCCGCCCGCAAGAGGCGCCGCAAGTCGTCATGACCGGCTGCGTTGGGCGGCGCGCTCGTGCGCGGTCAACAACAGATGGTCGAATTCCGATCGGGCGTCGAGGCGCCCTCCGGCGCCGCGGAAGTCCTCGGCGATCTGCTCGGCAAGCGGCCGCAGCTTGATATTGGCCTCCTGCGAAAGCCATTTGAGCAACTCGAAGGCCGCGTTGGCGTCGATGCCGTAGACCAGCATCAGCATGCCCTTGGCCTGTTCGATGCCGGCCCGGTTCTCGTTGATCTCGGCCAGCCTGGCGCTGACCAGCTCCTCATCCGGCCGTCCGGTCGCCGGGGAGACGTCGATGTAGAACCCGTGCGTGCCGGCCACATCCCCGTCGTCGTCGAAGAACCGGTCACCCACGACGACGACGTGGCGCACGTTGCCGCCGGTGTCGACGATCCGGTGGCGGGTGCTGAACGCCTGGCGGGTGTTCACGATCTGGTCGATGGTGGCCGCGACCTGGCCGCGATCGTCCGGGTGCTTGTGCGAGAGCACCAGTTCGGTGGTGGGCGTGACGGTGCCCGGCTCGTAGCCGTGTATCCGCTGCACCTGCTCCGACCACTCCCAGCGCTGATCGGTGAAATAGAAGCGGAACCAGCCGGCCGGTTGCGCGGAGCCACCGGCCAACGCCCGTTCGACGTCAACCGTTTGACCGTCGAGTTCCCACTTCATCTCGCACCCGGCTTTCCTGCCGTTGGGCCGGCGATGGGCGGCGGCCCGTGTCTGCTACCCGGAATCGAGCCGCCGCCCAGCCGGGCGATCAGGCGTTGATGACCTCGCGGTGCGAGGCGTTCTCGTCGATGGCCGTCTGCGTGTCGCCCCGGCCGACGGTGATCTTGCGCGGCTTGGCACGTTCGGCCACCGGAATACGCAGGCGCAGAACGCCTTCCCGGTAGGACGCCTCGATCTTGTCGGTGTCGAGGTTGTCGCCGAGAACCAGCTGCCGGCTGAACACGCCCCGGGGGCGCTCGGTGGCGAGCATCTCCCGGTTGGGGTCCAGGGCAGGCCGCTCGGCCCGCACGGTCACGACGTTGCGCTCGATGTCGATGTCGAGCGAGTCGGCGTTGATGCCGGGCAGGTCGAACTCGACGACGAACTCCTCGCCCTGGCGCCAGGCGTCCATCGGCATCACCGCAGGCCGGGCGGCGGTGCCGAACACTTGGTGGGCGAAGCGGTCGAGGTCACGGAACGGATCGGTACGCATCAGCATGGTGGTCACCTCTCACTCCAATCTAGGCTGTGGTCTGGCAATTACCTATGTCCAATGACATAGATTTGATATAGCACTATCGACACAATGGCGCAAGTGTGATAGATAGATTTTCTGAGCCCGTGAGTTCTGGGGGAGACGCGTGATGACCGACCAACGCAGCGATTTCGGCGCCCCGGCGCCCGATCACGGCGTATACGGCATCTCGGTGGCCGCCGAACTTTCCGGCATCGCGGTGCAGTCGTTGCGCCTGTACGAGCGGTACGGGCTGGTCACGCCGGCGCGAAGCGATGGAGGGACGCGGCGTTACAGCGCCGACGACCTGACCAGGCTCAAGCGCATCAGCGAGCTGGTCGACGCCGGCGTCAACCTGGCCGGCATCGCGCGGATCCTGGAGCTCGAGGACCACAACGCGACGCTCTCGGCGGCCAATACCGACCTGCAGTCCACCAACCGGACGCTGCGCAAGGCCGCGAAAAACGGGGGGTCCGCGCGCCAGGACGCGTGAGGCGCCCGCCGTCCGCCGATTGCGTTCACCGACATCGGGTACCCAGCCAGCTGTCCCTAGTGAAGGAGCGGCAATGGCAGAGGTGGCGGAGGCCAAGGCCCAGGTGGTCGACGAAGCGCGGCGCGAAGCGGACGAGTACCGGGGCGACGAGCCGCGGCCGCTGGGCGGCTACCTCGTGGTGCTGGCGATCTACGGCGCCGTGGTGGGGGTCGCGACCGTGGCCGCGCTGCTCACCGGGCGCACGTTGCCGACGCGCTGGCGCATCCAGGACCTGGTCACGGTGACCCTCGGCACCCACAAGCTCTCGCGCACCCTGACCAAGGACGCGGTGACGAGCCCGTTGCGGGCGCCCTTCACCCGCTTCGCCGGCAGCGGCGGCCCGGCGGAGGTCATGGAGGAGGTTCGGGACGAAAGCCCGCTTCGGCACAGCCTGGGGGAGTTGCTGACCTGCCCGTTCTGCCTGGACATGTGGGTGGCGACCGGCTTCGCGATCGGCCTGGTGTTCGCGCCGCGGTTCACCCGCCTGGTGGCGGGCGTCTTCACCGTGTTGACCGGCGCCGACTTCTTGCAGCTCGCCTACGCCAGGGCGCAGCAGGCGGCCGGCTGAGGGGTTCAGCCGGTCTTCGGCATGGGGATGCCCTCGCTGGCCGCGAATTGCGCGTCCTCCTCGGACGCCAGCCCGATGGACACCACCGACCGGTCGAACAGCAGGTCCGTCAGGTAGGCCAGCGACACCGCCCATCGGTTGACCCCCCGCGGAATCGCGTACAGGTGATAGGACCGGGTGACGAATTTCGCGGGCAGCCCGGACAGGTGGATGTTCAGCGGGTTGGCCACCGCCTGCCACGGTCCCAGGTCGACCACCAGGCCCAGATTGCGGTGCTTGTACTCCTTGGGGCTGCCGTACCCGAGGCTGGCCGCCACGTTGCGGGCCAGCACCTTGCCCTGCCGGGTCGCGTGCTGGGCGGTCGGCGGCGTGATCTTGCCGGGCTGGGTCAGGTCGGGAACCGCGGCGGCGTCACCGGCCGCAAACACGTCCGGCTGCTCCGGCACGCGCAGATCCGCACCGACTTTGAGCCGGCCCCGCTCGGTCGGCAAGCCCAGCTCCTGGATCAGCGGTGCACCGGTGACACCGGTCACCCACGCGATCGTGCGGGTCTCGATGCGCGAATCATCGCTGAGCACAACGTGATCGGCGTGCGCCTCCTTGAGCGTCACGCCGAGCCGGACGTCGATGCCGCGCCGGCGAAGTACCTTCTGCGCGGCGTCACCCAGTTTCTTGCCCACTTCCGGCATCACCTGCTCCGCCAGGTCGAGGAGCAAGAACTTGACGTCGGCGGGATCGAACCGCATCTGCTTGGCCGCCGCGTCGGCCAGCGCCCGCAGCTGCGCCACCAGCTCGGTGCCCGAATAGGAGGCGCCGACCACGACGACCGTGCGCCGGGCCGCCGCCACCCGCGGGTCGTCCTCGATGTTGGCCAGCTCGAGCTGCTCCACGAAATGGTCTCGCAGGTAAAGGGCCTCGGCGGTGGTCTTCAACCCGCGCGCGCAGGTTGCCAGCCCCGGCACGTCGAACAACCGCGTCACCGAACCCGGCGTGAGCACCAGCCGGTCCCAGGACATGGTGTGGTTGCGTTCCTCGGGATCGCACCACGTCAGCGTCCGCCGATCGAAGTCCACGCCGTCCACGCGCCCGCGTACCGCGTGCACACCCTTGAGGCTGTTGGCCAGCGGGACCGCGACGAAGCGGGCGTCCACGACCCCGCCGGCGACGTCCGGCAGCAACGGTGTGTAGAGCATGTAATCCACCGGGGAGATGATCGTGATGTCCACCTGCTCGCGCCGTCGCCGCAGAATGCGTGCCAGACGGTGCGCGCAGGTGAATCCGGTGAAGCCGCTGCCAACGATCACGATTGAGGTCACCAAGCCGAGTGTAGGACGGCGTCCCGCGAAGATCCGGGGCGTCGCCGCGCGAACGTCGACGACCGCGACGAAAACTGTTCAATGCCAACGTGTTACGTGCAGGCAAACCTGGTGAAGGTTATTCGCACGGTGGTCGCCGAGCGCCGCCGCTTGGTTGCGCTTCGTATTCTGGCACCTAGACTTCGTTTTGTGGGTTGACGCACCGAATTTCCATTCGCACGCTTGAATGAGCGAGGCGTGGCCCTCGGCACTCGGCCTGCGCGGATTCGTTGCCGGGGGCCGCCAAAGGGCAGGCCATCGAAAGGGGGTGCTGTGCAAGACGGCAGTGCGGCGGTGGTCACCCAGCTGGCCGAACTGGTGTCCAGCCTCGAGCGCCGGGAAAGCAATACCACCGCGGGCCTGAATCAACTCATCGACAACGGCGTCCTGCACGTGGCGGGTTGCCAGTACGCCGGCATCACGCTGGCCGAGCGGAGCAAGTCCGTCATCAACGTGGCCGCGACGCATCGTTACCCGATCCTGCTGGACGCCATCCAGAACCGCTACGGCGAGGGACCGTGCCTGGATGCCGCCTGGCGGCACCACCTGATGCACGTCGAAGACCTCGCCGAGGACCAACGATGGCCGCGGTATCGGCGGTACGCGATCGAGCAGACGCCGATCCGGTCCATCCTGTCCTACGAATTGTTCGTGGGCCACGGCACGATGGCCGCGCTGAACTTCTACTCCGACTCCCCGTACGCGTTTCACGACGACTCCGTGGAGTTGGGCGCCGTCTTTGCCACACACGTCGCGCTGGCGTGGTCGATGTTGCGCCGGCAAGACCAATTTCGCAGTGCCCTGGCGTCGCGGGACATGATCGGTCAGGCCAAGGGAATCATCATGGAGCGGTTCAATCTGGACGCCGTCGAGGCTTTCGAGCTGCTCACCCGGCTGTCGCAGAAATCCAACACCCGGCTCACCGACATCGCGAAGTCGCTGATCGACAACGAGCATCCCCTCAAGCGTCCGCACCGCTGACGCGCTGCGACGAGGGGCCGCGGCGTTTCGGCCCGCGCCGAGCGGGTATGTGCCACGCGCATGAAGGCTGTTACGTGGCACGGGAAGCGCGATGTGCGGGTGGAGTCGGTTCCAGACCCGAAGATCGAGAAGCCCTCCGACGCCATCATCGAAGTCACCTCGACCAACATCTGCGGGTCGGACCTGCACCTGTACGAGATTCTCGGGGCGTTCATGAAACCCGGGGACATCCTCGGTCACGAACCCATGGGTATCGTGCGCGAGGTCGGTGGCGAAACCGGTGACCTGCGGGTCGGCGACCGGGTGGTCATCCCGTTCCAAATCTCCTGCGGCAGTTGCTACATGTGCGACCAGCAGCTCTACACCCAGTGCGAGACCACCCAGGTGCGCGAGCAGGGCATGGGAGCTGCGCTATTCGGCTACTCGGAGCTCTACGGCGAGGTCCCCGGCGGGCAAGCCGAACTGCTGCGCGTCCCGCAAGCGCAGTTCACCCACATCAAAGTCCCTGTGGGCCCGCCGGATTCGCGATTCGTCTACCTGTCCGACGTGCTGCCCACCGCCTGGCAGGCGGTGGCCTACGCCGACATCCCCGACGGCGGGACGGTCACCGTGCTCGGCCTGGGCCCCATCGGTGACATGGCCGCGCGCATCGCCGACCACCTCGGCTATCGGGTGATCGCGGTCGACCTGGTGGCCGAGCGCCTGGGCCGCGCCGCGCAGCGGGGCATCCACACCATCGACCTGGGGCGACTCGACTGCTCGCTGGGGGACGCGATCCGGGACCTGACCGACGGGCGGGGTTCCGACTCCGTCATCGACGCGGTCGGCATGGAAGCGCACGGATCCCCGGCGGCCAAGTTCGCCCAGCAGGCCACCGGCATGCTGCCGGACTTCATCGGCAAGCGGCTGATGCAGACCGCCGGCGTGGACCGGCTAAGCGCGCTCTACTCCGCCATCGACATCGTCCGCCGCGGTGGGACGATATCGCTGATCGGTGTGTACGGCGGGATGGCCGACCCCCTGCCGATGCTGACGCTGTTCGACAAGCAGGTGACCCTGCGGATGGGCCAGGCCAACGTCAAGCGGTGGGTGGACGACATCATGCCGCTGCTGACCGACGACGACCCGCTGGGCGTCGACACGTTCGCCTCCCACGTGCTGCCCCTGGACCAGGCCCCGCACGCCTACGAGATCTTCCAGAAGAAGCAGGACGGGGCGGTGAAGGTCATGTTACGGCCCTGAAAATCGTTTTGCTGCAAGGCCTTCCGAACCACCGTTTGGGGGAGGCCCCGGTAGGGTATTGATTGCGCCATGACATCCGCAGAAGCCATCGCCCCCACGCCCACCGGAGAGGTGTGGCCGGGCCGCGCCTACCCCCTGGGCGCCACCTACGACGGGGCGGGCACCAATTTCGCCGTCTTCAGCGAAGTCGCGGAGCGGGTGGAGCTGTGCCTGTTCGACGCCGAGGGCACCGAGAGCCGGGTCCCGCTGCCCGAGATCGACGGCTACATCTGGCACGCCTACATCCCCAACATCGAACCCGGCCAGCGCTACGGCTACCGCGTGCACGGCCCGTACGACCCGCCGAACGGCTTGCGGTGCAACCCGAACAAGCTGCTGGTGGACCCGTATTCGAAGGCCATCGACGGATCGTTCGAGTGGAACCAGGCCCTGTTCAGCTACAACTTCGGCGACCCGGACAGCCGCAACGACGACGACTCCGCCGCGTTCATGCCCAAGTCGGTGGTGATCAACCCCTACTTCGACTGGGGCAACGACCGGCCGCCGGACCACCAGTACGCCGACACGGTCATCTACGAGGCGCACGTCAAGGGGCTGACGCAGACCCACCCCGACCTGCCCGAGCAGTTGCGCGGAACCTACGCGGGCGTGGCGCACCCCGTGATCATCGAGCACCTCAAGAGCCTGGGCGTCACCGCGATCGAGCTGATGCCCGTGCACCACTTTGCCAACGACTCCACCCTGGTGGACAAGGGCCTGTCGAATTACTGGGGTTACAACACGATCGGGTTCTTCGCGCCGGACTTCAAGTACTCCAGCTCGACCTCGCCCGGCGGTCAGGTGCAGGAATTCAAGGCCATGGTGCGGGCGCTGCACGAGGCCGGCATCGAGGTGATCCTCGACGTCGTCTACAACCACACGGCCGAGGGCAACCACATGGGCCCGACGCTGTCGATGCGCGGCATCGACAACGCCGCCTACTACCGGCTCGTCGACGACGACAAGCGGTACTACATGGACTACACGGGGACCGGCAACAGCCTCAACGTCGGTCACCCGCACGCCCTGCAGCTGATCATGGACTCGTTGCGGTACTGGGTGACCGAGATGCACGTCGACGGCTTCCGCTTCGACCTCGCGTCGACGCTGGCCCGCGAGTTCTACGACGTCGACCGGCTGGCCACGTTCTTCGAACTGGTGCAACAGGATCCGACGGTCAGCCAGGTCAAGCTGATCGCCGAGCCGTGGGACGTCGGGCCGGGTGGCTACCAGGTGGGCAACTTCCCCCCGCAGTGGACGGAATGGAACGGCAAGTACCGCGACACCGTCCGGGACTTCTGGCGCGGTGAGCCGTCGACCCTCGACGAGTTCGCCTATCGGCTGTCCGGATCGGCCGACCTCTACGAGCACACCGCGCGCCGCCCGGTCGCGTCGATCAACTTCGTCATCGCCCACGACGGGTTCACGCTGCGAGACCTGGTGTCCTACAACGAGAAACACAACGAGGCCAACGGCGAGGGCAACAACGACGGCGAAAGCCACAACCGGTCGTGGAACTGTGGCGCGGAGGGGCCCACCGACGACCCGGGTGTCAACGCGCTGCGCGCCCGCCAGCAGCGCAACTTCCTCACCACGCTGCTCCTGTCGCAGGGCGTGCCGATGATCTGCCACGGCGACGAGCTGGGCCGCACGCAGAACGGAAACAACAACGGGTACTGCCAGGACAACGAGATCACCTGGATCGACTGGTCGAAGGCCGACAACGGCCTGCTGGAGTTCACCCGCGTCGTGTCGGCGCTGCGCGCCAACCATCCGGTCTTCCGCCGGCGCCGGTTCTTCTCCGGCAAGCCGTTGGGCCGCCGCGGCCAGGACGGGCTGCCGGACATCGCCTGGTTCACCCCCGAGGGCACCGAGATGACCGAGGAGGACTGGGGCGCGGGGTTCGCGAAGTCCGTCGCGGTGTTCCTCAACGGGCACGGCATCCCCGACCGCGATGCGCGGGGGCAGCGGGTGCTCGACGACTCCTTTCTGCTCTGCTTCAACGCCCACTACGAGCCGATCGAATTCACGTTGCCGCCAAAGGAATTCGGCGCCGCCTGGCAGCTCGTGGTGTTCACCGGCCCCGACGAGGAGACGCCCGCGGAGGAGGTGCCCGGCGGGGGCACGCTCACCGTGGACGCGCACACGGCCGTGGTGCTGCAGGCCCCGGACGGGGGCTGATCCCGCCCGGGTGGCCGGGGGACCTTTCGCCCATGGATTGATTACCTTGTGCCCTCGGGCATCGGCCGTCGATCCGCGCACACTGTCGGGTGCGCGCCGTTGGGGGAAGGAAGGGGCAGCCGATGGACGGGCGGAGCCCCGAGGCGTGCCTGAACGACGTGGCCTGGTGCCGGCGGATCGCCCTGCTGATGGTGTTCGCCCTCGCCACGATGACGTGGGTGGGCTGGGCGACGGGTGTTGACCGGCTGACCCGCATCCACCCGACCTGGCCGGAGATGATGCCATGGACGGGCGCGTGGCTGGCGGGGCTGGGTGCGGCGATTCTGCTCCAGTCGGGTAGCCCCTCGCGGGGGCGCGCGTGGGCCGGGCGAGGACTGGCGCTGGTCGTGGGCGCCCTCGCCGTGATCGTGCTCGCGGAGTACGCCACCGGCAGGCCGTCGTCCGGATTCGACCAGGTGTGGTTCGGTGACGCGGTCCGTGCGTCACGATGGAGCTGGCCGGGGCGGCCGAGCCCGCAGACAGGCGTGTCGGCGCTGTTCCTGGCGGCGGCCACCGGCCTGATCCGAGTGGATCGCGGGACCCGCGTGGTCCGGCCCGCGTGCACCGCCGCCGGCGGGGCCATCCCGTTCGTCACGGTCGGTGCCTACCTCTTCGACGCGCTGGCGCTGGTGGGCACCTCGCCTTCGACCGGCCAGGCACTGATGACGGCGTCGGCGCTGTTGCTGGTCGCCGCGGCGACGGCGCTGGCGCGCCCCGACCGGTTCCCGGTCGCCTGGCTGCTCGCGCGCCCCGACCGGAAGTCGCTGCTTCGGCTGGCCGGCCTGCTCGCCGCGCTTCCGGTCGTCGTCGCGGTATCGCGGCCGATCTTCCTGGGGCTCGGGGTCGGACCGCACGCCGAGTGGACCTTCTCGATCCTGCTGGGCACCCTCGTCGTCGGGGTGATCACCTTCGTGTTCATCCAGAACGAGCAGAAACTGCTGATCGAAAAGGAGCTGGCCAGCACCGAGCGCGCCGAGGCCGAGGCGCGCTACCGCATCCTCGCCGACAACGCGGTGGACATCGTCGTGCTCCTTCGCGGTGACGAGGTCGTATGGGTGTCGCCGTCCGTGGAGGCCGCGCTGGGCCGCCCGCCGGACGGGTGGATCGGCCCAGGTTTCAACCGCCACATCCATCCGCAGGACATCGAGACGGTCGCCGACGCTGTGGGCAGGGTCGCCGCCGGCGAATCGGTCGTGCAACGGTTCCGAATTCGCTCCGCCGACGGTCAATACCATTGGGTCGAGAGCCACGGCAAACCGTACGTCGACGCCGACGGCAACACCGACGGCATGATCGCCGCGGTGCGCATCGTCGACGAGCAGGTGAAGGCGGAGCAGCGACTGGAACGGCTCGCCCGGTTCGATACCCTGACCGGCCTGGTGAACCGTGCCGAGGCGCTCGGCCGGCTCGCCGCCGCGCTCGAGGAACCGCAACCGGCGGGGACCTATGTCGGCGTCTTGTTCTGCGACCTGGACCATTTCAAGGAAATCAACGACACCTGGGGACACGGGATCGGGGACTTCGTGCTCGCGACCGTGGCAGCGCGGATTCGGGGAAGCGTTCGCCGTGGCGACACCGTCGGCAGGACCGGGGGCGACGAAATCCTCGCCCTGTTGCCCGGCGTCCGCAACATCGACGAGCTCGCCCGGATCGCCGAGAAGATTCGCTGCCGGGCCGCCGAACCCATCCGCGTGTCCGGCAATACGATTTCCGCCACTCTGAGCATCGGCGCCACGCTTGCCCTTCCCGGCGATACCGTCGACGCGGTCACCGCCCGGGCGGACGCCGCCATGTACCAGGCCAAATTTGGGGAGCGGAACACCGTCGTCCGGAATTAGGCCGCCCAGCCATCGACATGCGCCGGGTGCTATCCGGTAGGTTTTTGCCGACGGCAGCTCGTTACAAGAGAGGGCAAATATGTCAAGGACAGTGGTGGTGGGCGCCTCCAGCGGGCTCGGTCGTTGCATCGGTGTCGGCCTCGCCGAGCGGGGCGATCAGGTCGCGCTGCTGGCCCGGCGCCGCGAGCGCATCGAGGCGGCGGCCAAGGAGGCCGGCCCGGGCGCGGTCGCCATCGAATGCGACGTCACCGACGAGGCGTCGTGCCGGTCGGCGATCGCCTCCGCCGCCGACGCCCTCGGCGGCATCGACAACATCGTCTACACCCCGGCCGTCGGCCCGCTGGTCCGCATGGTCGACACCGATGCCGCCACCTGGCGGCGCATCTTCGACACCAACGTGATCGGCGCCGCGCTGGTGACCGCCGCGGCGCTGCCGCACTTGACGGTCTCCGCCGGCAAGGCGGTCTACCTGTCCTCCGACGCGGGCACCTTCGGGCCGCCGTGGCCGGGCCTGGGCGCCTACGGCGTCAGCAAGGCCGCCCTCGAGCGGATGGTGGACGCGTGGCGGGCCGAGCATCCCGACATCGGGTTCACCACCTTCATCGTCGGCGAGTGCCCGGGCGGCGAGGGGGACGCGGCGACGGGCATGAACATCGGCTGGGACATGGACCTCGCCATGAAGGCCGTCCCGCTGTGGGCGTCCCGCGGCTGCATGCCGGGAAAGCTGATGCCCGTCGAGGACCTGGTCGACGTCGTGCACACCATCCTGCGGACCAACTCCGCGACCTCGATGCCGGTGGTGGTGGCCCGGGGCGCACCGGCCAGCCCCGCCGCGTTCGCCGACTCCGCGCAGTCCTAGCGGCCCAGCTTCTCGCGAACCAGGTCGGTCAGGAAACGCCCGGCCGAGGTCGGCCGGAAGGCGCGGGCGGCCCCGGTGAGTGCCTCGCGGGCGTCCGGGGGCAGGTCGATGTCGGCGGCGGCGACGTTGAACTCGAGCTGCTCGACGCTGGACGCGCCGGGGATGGCGACGACACCCGGATAACTGATCAGCCAGGCCAGCGCGACCTGGGCCGGCTTGGCGCCGACGGTGGTCGCGACGTCGCGAAGCGTCTGCAACAGCGGCTCGACCCGGCGCAGGTTCTCGGTGCCGAACAGCGAGTTCAGCGCCCGGATGCCCCCGGGCCGGTTGTCCAGGCCGTACTTGCCGCCGAGCAGCCCCTGCTCGAGCGGGCTGTAGGCGATGACGATGCGGTTCTCCCGCTCGGCGAAGGGCACCAGGTCCTCCAGCGGCCCGGCGTGGGCCAGCGAGAAGTGCACCTGGTTGCTGACGACCGGCCGACCGAGCGCGGCGTCGGCCTTCCGCCACCGCGCGAGCGAGTAGTTGGAGACGCCGACCGCGCCGATCTTGCCGGCGTCGAGTAGGTCGCGCATGCCCGGCATGATCACCGTGTCCGGAACCAACGGGTTGGATTGGTGAATCTGGTAGAGCGGGATGCGGTCGACGCCCAGCCGCCGCGCGCTGGCGGCCTCCCGCTGCTTGACCACGGCGGGGAACGGCGCCACCGGCATGATCTTGCTGGCGACGGCGACGCTGGCGCGCCCGTCGCCGAGTGCCTCGCCGAGGATCCGCTCGCTCTTGCCCAGCCCGTAGACCTCGGCGGTGTCGAAGAGCGTCACCCCCAAAGCCAGGGCGCGGCGCACGATCTCGCCCGCGGCGCCGGACGCGTAGCCCTCCCCGTAGCCCCACTCCCGTGACCCGAATTGCCAGGTGCCCAGGCCGATCCGGCTGACCCGGCCCACTCCGTCGACGTCGACATACCTCATAGGCCCACCCTAGCCAGGCAGCTTGCCCAGCACGTAGGTGGCGATGCCCAGGCCGCCCTGCCGCGGCTGAGCGCCGTCCGTCGTGCCGCTGCAGGACACCATCAGGTCGACGACCACGTTGGCCTTGGCCGCGATGACGCGGGCCGAGCGGATCTGCACTCCCCGGGGCGTCAGATCCTGGGTGGTGACGCCGTTGCCGGCGTCGGCGGGTGCGCCGACCGAAAACGTGAGCGACTCCCCGTTGCGGGGTGTGAGCGTCACGGTCGAGCCGCCACATTGGCGCCATCCCGAGAGCAACGCCGCCAGCTGTGCCCGGGCGGCGGCCGGGTCGTGGAAGGCCACGACCGCCTCGATCACCTGGGTGGACTTCAGGAAGCTGCGCGAGTCGCGGAACTCCGCTGCGCGGTATCCGGTGACGGCGGCACCGGCGTAGGCGTCGGGCGTTCCGGGCGCGATGCTGCCCCAGCATTCCGGCCGGTCGATGGCCCCCTCCGCGCTGGATCGGCCCAGGCTGTCCCACGTCTGGCCGGCCTCGAGATTTTGATCGGACGTGATGTTGCGCAGGGCGTCGGCGCCGGGCAGCAGCGCCGCCAGGGCGTCCGGCGCGACCGGACCAGGGGGCGCCGGGGGTGCCGCGCCGGAGGTGGTGGCGGGCGCGGCGGTCTGGGTGGACGGGGTCGCGCCCAAGGTGGCCCACGCGACGACGGCGACCACGGCGAGCGTCATGAACGCGTACGACAGCGCCAGCCCGACACGGGCGCGGTCCCGGCCGAGCTCCCCGCTGCGGCGGATTTGCGCCAGTCCTGCGTGGCCCAGGACCGCCCCGACGGGCGCGAACACGAACGCGAAAACCAGCGACAGCGTCGCCAGCACGTTGACCGGCGGCCGATAGGGCACCGCGGGCGGGGGCGCCAAGACGGGCGGCGGTTCCACCGGCGACGGCGCGGGCGGAACCCGGCCGAGCGGGTCGTAGGTATAGGGGTTCTGCCAATACGGGTCCTGCGGGTTGGTCACGCCAGCGCCTCCTTACCGGCCAACCTGCCCGAAATGTAGCCGAAGCCCGGGCGTCAGAGGCGCGGCTTGGCGACGCTGACCACGTAGGGCACGTCGGCGAGGGTCAGGTACACCCGGTGGGGCCCGATCGCCATGCCCGACAGGGGCGCGGATTGGGCCGCGGGCGGCAGCCCCGCCCGGTAGCCGATCGCGCGGACCACCGGGATCGTCCCCGCCGGGAAGCCGGTGAAGCTCGCCGTCTCCAGCACCACCACCTCGTGGTCCGTGGCGGCGTAGATCCGGGTGTCGTCGGTGCCCAACTCGCGGATCGGGGACGGCAGCCGGGTGCGGGCCAGCACCGTGAGCCCCTCCCCGCCCCGGCGGGAATCCACGGCGTAGAGCGTGGCGTCGTCGTGGCCGGCCACGTAGCTGCGCGTCACCGCGGTGCCGTCGCCCGCCGACACCGCGACGTCGATCCCCAACGACCCGCGCTCCGCCGGAGGTGACGAAGAGCCTTGGTAATGGCGGATTCCGGACGGCGCATAGGCGTGGTAATCGATCTCGCGGCCGCGATTGGCGCCGTCGATGGTGTCCGCGGGATCGCCGGTGATCCGGGCGGTGGGTAGCTTGCGATCACCGTGCTGATCCACCGGTGTCACCGTCGTTCCGTCCGCCGACAGCGCGAGCAGCGTGCGCAACCCGGCGTCCTCGGACAGATACGCCGGGGCGGGCCCGGCGTCGAAATCGCCGATCTGGCGCAGGCTTTCGAGGTCGACCTCGGCGACCCTGCCGCGCTCGGGCTGCGGCACGAACACGATCCGGTCGTCCCGCTGGCTGATCTGCAGGTTGCGTCCGGCCGCCACGGGCGCCGACAGCCGCGTCCTGGCGTCGCCCGGGCGGTCACCGGCGGTCACCTCGGCCAGCCGGCGGTCGCCGGTGAGCGCGACGAGGGCGTGCGTCCGATACGACCACACCGGCCCGCGCAGGGGCGCGGCGACCGACCACAAGGCGACGTCCGGCGCGCTTTCCAGCGACGCCCCCGGCGCCGCGCAGCCGGCCGTCACGACCAGCGCGCCCAGGATCGCCGCCCGACTGCGCATTCCGGTTGTCACCATCGTTCTCCTCGTTCGCGACTTGATGAGGAACTACCCACTGGTGCACGGCCGTACCGTTTGGTCGCCGAATTCGTCGGGTAGCCGAACAGAAGCGCGCAACAGCCCGCGCGCGGAACAAATGGGAAGGACATCATGGCTCAGAGCGCCATCACGTCGCCCACCGATGTGGTCGACTTTCTTGTCAGTCAGCACGAGCAGATCAAATCGTTGTTCGCCGAAACCCTGGCGGCGTCGGGCAAAGAACGCGAAAAGGCGTTCGTCGAACTGCGCCGACTGCTCGCCGTCCACGAAACCGCCGAGGAGGAAATCGTGCACCCGCGGGCCAAGCGGAAGCTTTCCGACGGCGCCGCGGTGGTCGACGAGCGACTGCACGAAGAGCACGAGGCCAAGACGGTCCTGCAGAAGCTGGAGAAGCTCGACGTGGACAGCGCGGAGTTCACCAGCCTGCTGACTCAGCTGCGCGACGCGGTCGTCGCGCACGCCGAGCACGAGGAGCACGACGAATTCTCCAAGCTGGGCCAGGAATTGAGCGGCGACGAGCTCGAGCGGATGGGCCGCGCGGCCAAGCTCGCCGAGGCGATCGCGCCCACCCGGCCGCACGCCGGAGTCGAGTCGCAGGCGGCCAACCTGGCCGCGGGACCGTTCGCGGCGATGCTCGACCGGGCCCGCGACGCCATCGTCGGCAAGGGCTAGCACGACTCGATGGGGCGCCCCCGCAGGACCTGGGTGGGGGCGCCCCAGCCCCGTCGGGTAGGCAAGGGAGCGCCATGACCGCAACCAAGGCACCGGGGGCCGAGCATTACCTGCCCGAGCAGCGGTGCCTGGATTCGCTTCGGGCCGCGGCCGAATGCTGCCGGGGCTGCCCGCTTTTCGCCGACGCCACCCAGACGGTGTTCGGCCGCGGGCATCCCGGCGCACCGATCATGCTGGTGGGCGAGCAGCCGGGCGACCAGGAGGACCGCGCCGGTGAGCCCTTCGTCGGGCCGGCCGGGCGGCTGCTCGCGCGCGCTCTGGAAGACGCCGGCATCGATCCCTCGCTGACGTACGAGACGAACGCGGTCAAACACTTCAAGTTCACCCGCAAGGGCGGCAAACGGCGGATCCACCAAAAGCCGGGACGCACCGAGGTGGTCGCCTGCCGGCCCTGGCTCATCGCCGAAATCGAGGCGGTGCGGCCGCACGTCGTCGTGTGCCTCGGCGCGACCGCGGCACAATCCTTGCTGGGCACCGACTTTCGCGTCTCCACCCAGCGCGGCCAGCAGTTGCGGCTGCCCTCCTCCGTCGTCGACGTCGACCCCGAGCCGGCCGTGGTGGCGACGGTGCATCCGTCGGCCCTGCTGCGCGACCGCAGCGACGGACGCGAGGAGGCCTACCGGCTGTTCGTCGACGACCTGCGCAGCGCCGGCCCCAACCTCTGAGCCGGCAACGCGTCGTCACTTCTTGTGCGGCATGAATTCCTGCGCCTTGGTCTTGAGGCCGACCTTGACGAAGCCGACTCGGTCCTCGTCACCCGAGAGCACCGCGGTGGTGGCGGCCTTGAACTGATCCCAGGTGGCGTGCGGCGGGATCGGGGGCATGTTGGGATCGGTGAACACGTCCAACACGGTGGGGCGGTCCGCCGAAAGCGCGTTGCGCCACGCGTCCCCGAGTTCCTCGGGGTCCTTGATGGCCATCGCGTTCAGGCCCAGGCTCGCCGCGAACGCGGCGAAGTCCACGTCGGGAAGGTTTTGGGACTCGGCGAATTTCGGCGATCCGGCCATTGCGCGCATCTCCCAGGTGACCTGGTTGAGATCGTTGTTGTGCAGGATCGCCACGATCAGCCGCGGATCGCCCCACTCCTGCCAGTAGCGCTTGATCGTGATCAGCTCGGCCATGCCGTTCATCTGCATGGCGCCGTCACCCACGAAAGCGATGACCGGCCGCCGCGGGTGAGCGAACTTCGCGCCGATCGCGTACGGCACGCCGGGGCCCATCGTGGCCAGCGTGCCCGACAGCGAGCCGCGCATGTTGCCGCGGAACTTCAATTGGCGCGCATACCAGTTGGCCGCCGAGCCGGAATCGGCGGTGACGATGGCGTCGTCGGGCAGCATGGGGGACAGCTCGGAGAACATCCGCATCGGGTTGACCGGGTCGGCGCTGACCTTCGCCTCCATCTCCATCGTTTCCCACCAGCGGGACACGTTGGATTCGATGGTCTCGCGCCACTTGCGGTCGTCCTTGCGCCGCAGGTGCGGTATCAGCGCCCGCAGTGCCGACTTCGCGTCGGAAACCAGGTTGACCTCATACGGATAGCGCATGCCGATGAAGCGGCCGTCGATGTCGATCTGCACCGCGCGGCACTGATCGAACTGCGGCAGGAACTGCGTGTAGGGGAAGCTGGAGCCCACCGTCAGCAGCGTGTCGCAGTCCCGCATCAGCTCGTAGCTCGGCCGTGTCCCCAGCAGTCCGATCGAGCCGGTCACCCAAGGCAATTCGTCGCTCAGCACGTCCTTGCCCAGCAACGCCTTGGCCGCGCCGGCCCCCAGTAGGTCGGCGACCTCGATCAGCTCGTCGCGGGCCCCGCTCGCGCCGTTGCCGACCAGCATGGCAACCTTCTTGCCGGCGTTGAGCAGGTCGGCCGCCCGCCGCACCGCCGCGTCTTCGGGGTCGACCGCCGGCCACTCGATGCCAAGGCTGGAGGGCACCATCTTGAACGCGTGCGTGGGCGGCGAATACGGAAGCTCCTGCACATCCGACGGGATGATGATGGCCGTCGGCGCGCGCTGAGCGATCGCCACCCGGATGGCACGGTCCAACACATTGGGCAATTGTTCTGGCACGGTGACCATTTGGACGTAGTCGCTCGCGACATCCTTGAACAAGCTCAGCAGGTCGACCTCCTGCTGATAGGAACCGCCCATAGCGCTGCGGTTGGTCTGTCCGACGATGGCCACCACCGGAACGTGGTCGAGCTTGGCGTCGTACAGGCCATTGAGCAGATGGATCGCCCCCGGACCCGAGGTGGCCATGCAGATCCCGACTCGATCGGTGAACTTCGCGTAGCCCACCGCCTCGAATGCGCTCATCTCCTCGTGCCGCGACTGGATGAACATGGGCTTGTTGTCGGCGCGGCCAAATGCGGCGAGGATCCCGTTGATGCCGTCGCCCGGGAAGGCGAAGACGTGCTCAACGCCCCACGCCCGCAGTCGCTCCAGCAGGTAGTCCGAGACCTCTTGCTTAGCCATTGGTGTTCCTCCTAGACAGACGGTTTTCGATGACGATTCGCTAGCTACGCCGGCCGACGCCGAAGCCCCGGGGGCGTGCGGTTTGCTGCGAAGGCCCACGGCCGTCCGTTTCGACCGCAGTCAGACGTGAATGGGCAGGCTGAAGCGCTTCCCACACGACGTGGCATACCCACGATCGCCGCCGTTATTCGTCGGGTTTCCTGTGAACGAGCCGCCGGTCGGCTTTATTCGGCTAAAAGCCTTGCGGTGCGCCGTTTCCGACGTAGCCCAAGCCCCTCTTACGCCATGGTCGGGTCGAGCGAGTCGTGGTGTTCAGCACGACGATCGCTCGCCCGCCTTGGCCGCGCCGACTCGTCGCGCCTCACCTGTGCAGGAGGCCGGCCCACGGCGCGTCAGGCGCTCTTCAGCAGCACGGAGGTGCCAGCGCCCTTGGCCACTCGGCGGATCAGCATGCGGGTGGCCTTGTCCAGGATTTCCTGAGCCGCGTCGGGATCACGCGCGCGCTCGGCGCGGCGGGTCGCCGCGGCGATCGTCAGCCCCTGCTCGTAGCCGGCGACGACGCGGGGATCCACATAAGACCCGCGGGCCACCGCCGGGGTGTTGCCGAGCTCCTCGGCGACCTCCTTCATGACGGCGGACTCGACCCGCTTGGCCACCCGCTGCGAGACGGCCGGATCGGCGTCGGCGAACGCGGTGGCCGCCAGCACCGTTCCGTGCCAGGTGCGCAGGTCCTTGACAGTGAATTCGTTCCCGACCAACTCCTTGAAGCGGGCGTTGAGGTCGTCGGATCGGACATCGAGCCATCCGGTTGCGTTGCGGCACACCAAGAGTCGTTCGGTTCGCTCGGGCCGGCGCATGAGGGCGCGCACCGCCCGGACCACTTCGGGGTCCTCGATTTCCACCGTGCGCCGCACGCCGCTCTTGGCGGGGAAGTCGAAGGCCACCGCGTCGCGCCGGACCTGCACGTGTTCACACAGCAGGGTGGCCAGCCCGTACGACTCGTTCTCCTCGGCATACTGCTCGCTGCCGGCCCGGAAGTAGCCGCGATCGAGCAGCCGCAACGCCACCGCGAGCACCCGCTTACGCGTTAAGCCGCTGCGCGTCAGGTCTTTTGCGATGGCGGCGCGCCAATGGGGCAGGCGCGTGGACAGTTCCAGGACGCGGTCGAACTTCTCTTCGGCACGTTCCTGTTGCCACGCGGTGTGGTAGAGGTACTGGCGGCGGCCGGCGGCGTCCACGCCGACGGCCTGGATGTGGCCATTGGGATGCGGTGAGATCCACACGTTCTTCCAGGCCGGCGGAATGACCAGATCCTTGATGCGCTGCAGGGTTTCGGGGTCGGACAGCAACTCGCCGTCGGGCCCGTAATAGGCGAAGCCCTTACCCCGGCGCTTACGCGCGATCCCCGGCTTGTTGAGCACACTGCGACGCAGCCGCATCTTTCCCTCCAGTCACGTTGACTGGACAATTACCCGTCACGAGGGCCGTTCACACGTGAAGCGAAACGACCCGCCACAGCGTCGTGGCGGGTCGCTTCGAGCCGGGATCAACCGGCCATGAACTCCTGGTAGGCCGACTCCAGCGTCGGCGGCAGGGCCTTGACGTTGCACTGCCGCTCGGTGTCACCGATCGGTGCCAGGATGCCGCGCAGGTCGAAGTACTCCTGGGGGTGCGCGGTGAAGTAGCCCCGCAGGTTGGACTCGGCCTCCGGCCTCGGCTGGGTGTAGGCGGCCCTGACCACGTCGTTGGCGCCCGGGTGCGCGGCCAGGTACTGCTCAGCCGAGCCCTGCGCCGACGAGACGGTGGCGTTGACCCCGCCGGGGCTGCAGTCGGGCGCTGCGGCCGCCGACGGCGCGCCGACGAGCCCCATGGTGATCCCCCCGAGCAGGCAGCCGGCACCGACGCCGGCCAGCCGCCGGCGCGCGACAATACTGCTGATTTTCATGATGAATGTGTCCTTCGAAATTACGAATTGATTCTTGCCAGAGAGGCTCCCGATCCTCGAAAACCAAAGTAGCGGAATTCAACAGTGGTCGTGATCGCCCGCGAGGAACGGAAAGTGCGCCAACCCCGCGAAGCGGCCACGGAACGCGGGCGTTCACTAAGCGAACAGTCAAATCCGCCCGGCTATGTTGAGAATTCTTAGAAACGGGCCGGCAATTCTTAAGGATTCGTGATCAGGATCGTGACGGAATCGTGACCTGAAATCACCGTCGCTGCGTGCCATTTGCGGAGGCGCGGATCAGTTGGAGCGCCTCGCCGATCGAATCGACCAGGGGCAGGCCGAGTCCGGTCACCACGCGGGTGAGCCGACGCAGGGCGACACCGCCGATCACGCTGCAGTGCAGCCGGGCGAGCCGGCACTCATCCTGCACGAGCAGCAGCACACGAAGGCCCGCGCTGCCCAGGTAGTCCACGCGGCTGAAGTCCAGGATCAGCGGGGCCCGCAGTCGCACGAAGCGCCGGATCGCCTTGGCGATGAGGTCGGCGTTGGACGCGTCGATTTCGCCACTGACGCCGAGTACGGTGGCCAGGCCGTGCGCCTGCACGTCCAGTCGCGCCCCGGCGCAATCGATTTCGTAGCAGTGGAGTCGTTGTTCGACTCGGTAGGGTTGAGCAGTCATATCGTCGCCCCATCGGATGGGTGAGTGAGGAGCGACCGGTGCCCACGGCCGCTCGCGTGAGGGCAGCTGTGGATTCAACCTGAGGTGACCATAACGCCGTTGCCTCCGTCGGCGCAGGAAAATGACGACGGCCCGCGGTGACCTGGTGTGGTCACCGCGCTCGACCAGCGCATCCGGCACCGAATGGTCCGCGCACCGTCGGCAACTCTTCGTTTTCTGGCTAAGGACGACCGGTCAGGTCTGGGAGAAATCCGGCCGGTGCAGCGTCGCGCCGTCGCCGTCCCCGTCGGTGCTCGCCGGCGGCACCGTCCGGAGCCAGGTTTCGACGTCGGGCCCGACGACCACCGCGCGTTCGGGGGCGAGCAATGCCCCGGCGGCGAGCGCGGGAACGGCGGGCTGCACCACCCGCACCGCACGGCCATCGCCTTGCTGGGCAAGGACTTTCGAGGTCAGCTCGGGCAGCCGGATGGCATCGGGACCCGTGATGGTGCGCGGCGTGTGCGTCTGTCCGAGGGCCGCCTCGACGAGGACGTCGGCGACAGTGTCGGCCGCGATGGGCTGTATCAGCCAATCCTCCACGATCACCTCGTTCCCGTCACAAATCACCGGCCCCGCTGGGCCGGTGGCGGATTCATACCACTGGGTCGACTTCACGACCGTGGCCGGGACCGGGCCCTCGAGAAGGATCTCTTTCGCCGCGCGTTTGCCCTCGAAGTAGGGCAGCCCGTCGAACACCGGATCGTCGATGCCGGCCAACGTCGCCACCACCAGACGCTGCACGCGCCGCGCGGAGCAGACACCCATGACGTTGCGGGCGGCCAGCGTCTCGGTGGCGGTGGGGTGACCGTCGTGCGGCTCGGGGTTGGCGACGTCGATCGCGACATCGACTCCTCTGAGCGCCCGGTACAGGCTCTCGCCGTCGAGCACGTCGACGCCGTGGGTGCGGGAAACCTCCACGACCGCGACGCCCCTGGCCCTGAGCCTGGCGACGACGCGCGACCCGGCGGTCCCGGTCGCCCCGATCACGGCGACGGTGGTCAAGAAACCTCACCCGCTTTCGTTGGTGGTCGCTCATTACTACCCACCGGATCGCGTCCCAAACGGTCCAATTTGAAGGTGGAATCGTTCCGTGATCGCGCGCACAGCGGTCTGCGCGTTTGACGGTTCGGCCGACGGGAACGCCGTATGAGCGAGATGCACAGTAAACAAAAGGGAGGTCGACCCCATGGGGGATGACAAGAGCGGACCGCAGGAAGCGGTCAAGGGCGCCGTCGAGGGCGTCAAGGGCAAGGTCAAGGAGGCCGGCGGGACGGTGCTCGGCCGCGACGACATGGTCGAGGAGGGCCAGGCCCAGCAGGACAAGGCCGACGCCCAGCGCGACGCGGGCAAGAAGGAGGCCGAAGCCGAGTCTGCGCGGGCCGGCGCGAAGGCCGCCGAGGAGCGTCAGAAGGAAAACCAGTAGCACGCTGACGAAGGGGTCCGGTTCCGTCTAGGGGCCGGGCCCCTTTTTCGCTTTCGCGGGCGTGCCGGGTTTCAAACCGCGCGGGCCGGTTATTCCTGGCTACGACCGGATGAACGAGGTGGAACATGGGCCTGAGCGATCGCGTCTTGAGCATCGTCGCGTTCCTGCGCGCGGGCTACCCGGACGGTGCCCCCGCCCTCGGCCACTCGCCGGTGCTGGCGCTGCTGCCGCGCCGGGTGTCCGACGACGAGGTCGCCACCATCGCGACGAAACTGCTGGTCCCGACGTGTCGTTCGATCTCCAATGTGGACGTCGGGGTGGAAATCACCCGGGTCACCGACGCGCTGCCCTCGGTAGACGAGATCGCGCGCGTCAAGCGCCGGCTCAGCGCGATGGGATAACCGGCCGGCGATTCACGAATGCACGAGGTCGACGACCAGCGGCCGGTGATCGGAGATGTTCATCGGCTCGGCCGTAACGGCCTTGCCACGCAGTCCGCGATCGTCGGTCAGGATGTGATCCAACTGGCGGTCGGGGGCGTGCGCGGGGAACGTCGCCGCGGCCGCCAGCGCCCGCATGCCCGACCAGCGCCGCACGGTCTTGGGTGTCATGTTGAGGTCCCCGGTCAGCAGCCGCGGGCCCGGGAAGCCGCGCAGGTCGTGCACCAGCCGGCGCAGCTGACGCCGATTCCAGCCGGGCACGAAAGACAGGTGGGTGTTGGCTACCGTCAGCTCGCCCATCGGGGTGCGCATCCGTGCGATGACCGCCGCCCTGGGCTCCTCGTCGACGACCATCACCCGGTTGGGACCAGGCAGGTACATGGGAAAGCGCATCGGAATGCGGGGCAGCCGCACCACCTGCCAGCTGGTCACCGGGTACCGCGACAGCAGCGCGATGCCGTAGGCGGCGGTCCCGGGCTGTTCTCGACCCGTCGCGGCCATCCACGTCGCCCCGGGCGTGCCGGAGATCGCGGCCACGAACCGGTGCTCCACGGCGCCCATCGCCTCGGCCGCCACCGCGGTGAGATCGGCCCGCTCGGACCGCGGCTGATCGCAGTCGACCTCTTGCAGGCTGAGCACGTCGGGATCGAGCCGGCGCACGCAGTCCCGCAGCCGTTGCACCTCCACCCCGTCGCCGACGGTGCGGCCGTGCAGGATGTTGAAGGTCGCCACGCGCATAGGGTTTCTCCTACCCATTTCTCCTAGCCACTCTCGGGGTCGCACTGTCATGCGTCGGCGGCGGATTCAGCGCACGCCCGGCACCCCTTCGCGTCCTGCCACCGACCTTCCGTCGCCGGTGTCGAACGCCTCGATGACGACATCGTGATCCTGGTAGCGGCCCAGCGACGTCAGCCCGGGTGTCCCCGCGATGACGGCGTGGGCCGCGTCGCCGGTGAGTGGGTAGTCGGTCACGTCGTGACGCCAATGCGCGGCGAGGATCATTGCGCCGCGCTCCAGCCGGGGAAATTCGCGACGCAGCACCGCGGTGAGTGTTTCAGGCGCCAGGTAGTAGGCGACCTCGCTGAGTACCACCAGGTCGAACGGCCCCGCGGGCCACGCCGCGTCCAGCGACGACCGGGTCAGCGTCACCCTGTCGCGACAGCCGGCCCGCCGCAGGCGGGCGTCGGCGCCGCGAAGCGCGGCATCGGCGACGTCGACGGCCGTCACGTGGTCGCAGCGCTCCGCCAGCCGCGCGGTCAACGTGCCGATGGAGCAGCCCGGCTCGAAGGCGTGCCGATACCGGAGGGCTGGCAACAGCGCCAGGGTGATCGCGTACTTGCGTTGCTCGTACCACCGCGTCGAGAGCTGCCAGGGATCGTCGGTGCCGACGTACATCCGGTCGAAGTAGGCGTCGGGCAGCCGCGTGGTCACCGGAAGACCACTTCCCCCACGGTGAGCAGGCGCTGCAGGACGAACGGCGGCAAGACGGGTGGTGTTTCACCGCGACCGGGCCGCAACTGACTCCGATAGCACTGCGCCGCTTGGCGTTTGCGGTTGACGGCCCAACCCGGGGCGGGAACCGATCTGGCGCGGTCCCACGGCACCGCGGGGTCGGCCGGAGCGGCCCAGTGCCACATCCAGACCGGATATTCCAGCAACGCGACGCCGGTGCGCACGCATGCCGCCACGGCCGCGCGGCCCACGGCTTCGTGGTCCGGATGTCCATCGCCTCGCCAGGTGGCGGCGCACCAGGTGTCGGGGCCCGCCGTCCGCAATATCCCCACCAACGCCTCGGTGAGCCGATCCTGGTGGTTGGCCAGCTCGCCGTCGGGCAATCCTAGCCGGACCGGCGGAGCGGAACCCAAAATACTTGTGGCCCTGCGGAGTTCGTATCGACGGGTGGTGGACAGCCGAATCCGGCCGGACAGCGTCGCGCCCGGCTGGGCGGCACCGCCGTCGCTGACCGACACCACCCGGACGTCGACCCCCGCCGCCGCCAAGTGTGCGATGGTCGCGCCCAGGCCGAAGGTTTCGTCATCGGGGTGGGCCGCCACGACGATCAGGCGTCGGCATCCGGCGAGGTCGAGCGCGGGCAGGGGAGCGCGCTCAAACGCGGCTAGCCACAGGGGTGCTGGGGTGCCGCCGGAGGTCAGCGGCTTGGCCGCGAACCTGGCGCTGTTGCTGATCGGCGCGGTCCTCACGGCGTCCTCAACGCTGGCTGCCCGCGAGCCGCCCGAGCTCGGCGAGGTCGCGCTCGGCGTGGCTTTGCCGAATGTAGATGCTCAGGTCGGCGACCCGTTGGGCGTGCCGACCATCCTGGCAGAGTGGCCCCGGGCCCAAGGCGCGGCCGGTGCGGGTGATGGCTTCATCGACCGCGTGCTCCACCACCGTGCGCACGCGACGGGCCAGCAGTTGAGCGGTGCCGGTACGGTCGAACGGGTCGGCGTCGACCTGCGCCGCCGCGGCGGCCAGCATCGCGTCGCCGGCGGCCAGCGCGGCGTCGACGGCGCCGAGATGGGCCAGCGAATAGGCATCGGCGGATTCGCTCTTAGCGCAACGGTATAGCGGATCTGCGACGCGGCGTGCGCCCCCGAGCCAACAGGCGGCCACCCCGATCGCGCCGTGCCAGAACCCGGGCCGGTCCAGGTAGTCGCCGGGGTCGCCGACCGCGACGGCGTGGGTGTTGGTGAACTGCACGGGCCGCGTATCGCTGCCGGCCATGCCGGCGTTCCACCAGGTGCTGGGCAGCGGTTTCACGCTCCCGTCAGTCACCTGGACGGCGAACAACCCCCGCGTGCCGTCCTCCAGCCGGGCGGTCACCAGAGCGTGGGTGCAGAACCCGGCGCCCGAGCACCACACCTTGGTGCCCGCGAGTGTGAATGCACCGTGGGTGTCGGTGGCGGTGAGCACCGCGTCCGGGGACTCCGCGGCCCAAACTCCCCACAGTTGGCCGGATTCCGGTGGCTTACCGCCCAACTCGTGAAGAATCGCGACCGCATCGACGTGCGCTTCGGCGACCCTGGCCGCCACGATGTTCTCTTCGGCCAGCGACGAGAGCCGTTGCCAGCGCTCGGCGGTGCGCCCGGAGGCGGGCAGTGGGAGCTCGAGTCGTTCCGACTCCAGCCAATGCCTGACCAGTCCCGCCGTCACGCGCAATCACCCGCCGCCGATCTCCCCAGTTGCCTGAGGTGGTGAGCGAACCCGTGTGGCGCCCGAGCCTGGGTTCGCGCCGACGTGATGACGGAGAGTTCGGTGTCGCGGTGAACGCGGTAGCCGGCGGCCTCGAACCGCTCGACCAGGTCGGAATCCTCGCCGGAGGCGAGCGTGCGAAAGCCGCCGACGCGCCAGTAGGCCCGTGCGCTGAAACCCATGTTGGCGCCGTGTATGTGGTCGTGTTGGTCGCGCCGGTAAAGCGGGTTCGCTTGGTAGGACTGCAAATAGCGGTTGACGACTTCGGCGCCGTGGTGGCGCCAGTCGGTGACTCGCACCACGCCCAGCACCATGTCGGCCCGCGCCCGGAGTTGGTGCACCAGCCAGTCGGGGTCGACTCTGCTATCCGCATCGGTGGTGGCGTACCAGCACCGGTCGGGGTCCCCGACCAGCGACCGCGCGTAACCGAACCCGACCGCCCGCGCCGTGCCGACGTTGTGCGCCTCGACGCTGATGAAGTGCACATCGGGCCCGTACTCGCCGGCCAACTCGGCACTGCCGTCGTCGCAGTCGTCAAGCACCACAACGACGGTGACCGGGATGGGGGCGCACAGGGCGGCGGTGAGGACGGCGCGCAGGCAGGCCGGCAGCTTCGCCCGCTCGTTGCAGGCGGGGATTACGACGGCGGCGGCTTCGTAGGCGCCGAGCCAAGCGGTTGACACCTCGAAAGATTTTCCCAATTGGGGGCAGATTAAACGGGCTTACCAATCTCCGGCCGCGTTAGCGCAGGTTGCACTGGCCGTCGGCCGGGTATGACTTGGGCACCATGGGACCGATCGAGACCCACGTCGACGCACCCGCTTCCAGCATGCAGCTGCGGGAAGCGCTGCGCGGCGCCGCGTCGGCGCTGAAGGAGAACGGCCCCCGCTTCGCGCTGGCGGGCAGCTACGCGTTGTGGGCCTACGGTGCGCCGGAGCCCACCCATGACGTGGACCTGGTGGTGGCCGAGTCGGACGTGGAGGACGCCGTCGCGACGCTGCGCAATGCGGGCTTCGCCATCGAGCGTCCCCCGGAGGATTGGCTTTTCAAGGCGCGCACCGGCGACACGGTGGTGGATGTGCTGCACCGCCTCAACGGCGTGCGGGTGGAGTCGTCCACGCTGGACTGCGCCGAGCAGCACGACGTGCTCGCCGTCAGGATGCCCGTGCTACCGCCGACGATGGTGCTCGTCCAGCAACTTCGCGCCCTGGGCGAGCACTACTGCGACTTCGCCAGGCTGCTGCCGGCCGTGCGCGCCGTCCGCGAGCAGCTGGACTGGGAGCGGATCCGGGCGCGCACCGCCGGCAACGATTACGCGGTCGCCTTCCTGGTGCTGGCCGAGCGGCTCGGCCTCACTCAGTGATTGCGCAGCTTGGCTACCAGCTTGTCCTTCGTCAGGTTCGAATACCCTGACATGCCAAGCTCTTTCGCCCGCTTCCTCAACTGTGGGACGGTCCAGTCCTGATACGACCCGGACTTCCCGCCCTTGCGCGAAACCGAGGACTTGCCCCGCGCGGCGGCCGCGTTGGAGATGCGGGCCGCCTTTTCCTTGGAGTCACCCTGCTTGCGCAGGTCCTTGTACAACTTTTCGTTCTTGATCGACGAGTTCGGCATGATTCACCCTCCTGTCCGCGACCAGACAACTCAGGGTGCCCGCCGCGGCCGCGGTGAAAACCCAGGTCTGCGAATCCCCGACAGCTATCCCGCGCGGAGTTGAATACCTACTGCGGAGTTGAATACCTACTATTGATGCGGGTAGTCGAAAGTGATGACTGACGAATCCGGCGGCTTGCGTGGCGTGGTGGCGATCGGCGCCTCCGCGGGGGGAGTGGAGGCGCTGTCGAAGCTGGCGGCGGGTTTGTCCGCCGATGTGCCGTACGCCTACCTGGTGACCCTGCACATTCCCGCCGGCGCGCCGAGCGTGTTGGCTCGCATCGTCGACCGCAGCGGGCCGTTGCCGGCCGTCACCGCGGAGGACGGCGCCAAACTCGAACCCGCGCGAATTTACGTCGCCCCGCCCGATCGACATCTGCTGGCTGCCGACCACCGCGTGGTCCTCTCGCAGGGCCCGACCGAGAACGGGCACCGGCCGGCGATCAACGCGCTGTTCCGCTCGGTCGCCCTGGCATTCGGGCCCCGCGCGATCGGAGTCGTGCTCTCGGGCGTGCTCGACGACGGTGTGCTCGGCCTGGGTGCCATTCGGTCCCGCGGCGGTACCACCATCGGCCAATCACCCGACGACGCGTTGTTCCCCGCCATGCCGGCCAACGCGCGCGACGCCGGCGTGCTGGATCATGATGCGGCGGCCGCCGACATCGGCGCGGTCCTCAAAGAGCTGTCGCACCAGAAGACCAAGGACCCCAACATGGAACGCGACGCCGCGATGGAGCTCGAAAACCGGATCGCCATGATGTCGCGGTTTTCGACCGACTTCGACACCCAACAGCTCGGCACCCCGTCCGGGTACACCTGCCCGGACTGCAACGGCTCCCTGGTGTCCATCAGCGAAGGCAACTTCCGCTGCCAGGTGGGGCACGCCTGGACGGCCGACGCGCTGCTGGCCGCGCGGGACACCGAGGTCGACGGCGCGCTGTGGGTGGCGCTGCGCAGCCTGCAGGAGAAGGCCCGATTGGCGCGGCAATTGGCGGACAAGGCTGGACCCGGTCCCCTGAAGATGCGTTACAGCGGCCTCGCCGAAGAAACCGAACGGGCGCTGGCGGTGCTCAGCGACCGGTTGTCGGCCACCGCTCCGCACGGCGGTGATGGCGGTGACTGAGTCGGCCATCCGCATCGCCGCCGAAGAACAACAGGACATGCCGATCCTGGTGGCGGACGGCGTGCTGGACAGCTCCACGTATCGCGGCCTGCGCGACATCGTGATCAAGGCCGCGCTGGACGAGCCCCGCGCGGTCATCGTCGACGTCGACCGGCTCACCGTGCCGACGGCCTCTGCCTGGACCGTTTTCACCAGCGCTCGCTGGCACGTCAGCACCTGGCCCGACGTACCCATCCTGCTCGTGTCCGCGGAACCGTCCGTCCGGCGGGCGATCATCGGGGTCGGGGTGGCCCGCTACGTGCCCGTCCACGCGAGCCGCGAGCTGGCGCTGGATGCCGTGCGCGGCCGGGCGCTGCAGATCAGGCGCCGCGCGCGCACCGAGCTGCCCCGTTCGGACGGCACCCTGGGGATGGCCCGAACCGTCGTCACCGACTGGCTCACCGAATGGGACCGGCGCGCGGTGATTCCCATCGCGACCACCGTGGCCACCGTCTTCATCGAAAACGTGCTCCACCACACCGAGAGTGCCCCGGTGCTAATCGTCGAAAGCCATCGCGAGGCCGTCACCGTCGCCGTACAGGACGCCAGCGACCAGTTGCCGGTCCGGCACGAGGACGGCCGGCGCGGCGCGGAAACCGTGTCCGGTCTGGCCATCGTTTCCGCGCTGTGCCGGACGTGGGGCGCCACCCCCACCTCGTCCGGCAAGACCGTCTGGGCGATGGTCGGTCACGACGATCGATTCTGACGACCGCGAGTAGTGTTCAAGTCCTTCGGCCAGGCTCGATGCGGACGGGACTTGAATGGACGGCACGACTGACGAGGCTTTCGAGGCCCTGCTGCGCTACATGCGCGATTCGCGGGGCTTCGACTTCACGGGGTACAAGCGCACGTCGCTGATGCGCCGGGTCCGCCACCGAATGGATCAGGCGGGCTACAGCACATTCGAGGAATACCTCGACTTTCTGCAGGCCAGTTCGGACGAATTCGCGGCCCTGTTCAACACCATCCTGATCAACGTCACCGCCTTCTTTCGCGACCCGGACGCGTGGGAGTACATCGCTTCCGAGGTCATTCCGCGGATGCTGGCCGAGCGTGGTCCCGGCGATCCGATTCGGGTGTGGAGCGCGGGATGCGCCTCCGGCGAGGAGGCCTACACGCTGGCCATGCTGCTGGCCGAGGCGCTGGGCGCCGAGGGTTTCCGGCAACGGGTCAAGATCTACGCCACCGACATCGATGAGGACGCGCTGACCGAGGCGCGGGCGGCGTCCTATGACGCCAAGGCCGTCGAGTCGGTGCCGCCCGATCTCCTGGCGCGCTATTTCGAACAGGTCAACGGCCGCTACGTGTTTCAGAAGGAGTTGCGCCGCGCGGTGATCTTCGGCCGCAACGATCTGGTCAAGGATGCGCCCATCTCCCGCGTCGACCTGCTGGTGTGCCGCAATACGCTCATGTACCTCAACGCCGAGACTCAGCGAAACGTCCTGGGCCGCTTGCACTTTGCGCTCGCACCGCAGGGCACGCTGTTCCTCGGGCACGCCGAGATGTTGCTCAGCCACGGCGACCGGTTCACGCCGCTGAACCTCAAGCACCGCATCTTCCGCAAGGCGGTCGGAAGCCACAGCGGGGTCGAGCGCTACGACCCCGCCGGTGCGTTCTACGAACGCAACGTCGACCTCACGGGCCTGACGACGGTGCGTGACTTGGCTTTCCGCGCCAGCCCGGTGGCCCAGATCGTGATCACCGGCGAGGACACCGTCGCGATGATCAACCAGCAGGCCGAGGCGCTGTTCGGGCTCTCGGCCCGCGACATCGGCCGGCTGCTGCGCGACCTCGAAGTCTCCTACCGCCCGGTCGAGCTGCGCGCCTATCTGGAGCAGGCCAAGGTGGAGCGGCGCTCGGCGCGCATCCAAGACGTCAAGTGGCAGCGACCGGGCGCCGAGACCGTTTGGTTCGAGATCCACGTCAATCCGCTGGTCGACGCCGAGAACGGGCTGCTGGGCGTGTCGATCGTGTTCTTCGACGTCAGCGCGACGCGCGCGCTGCTGGACAAGGTGGTCCAGACCAATCGCCAGCTGGAAGTGGCGTACGAGGAGTTGCAGTCCACCAACGAGGAACTGGAGACCACCAACGAGGAATTGCAGTCCACCGTGGAGGAATTGGAGACCACCAACGAGGAGCTGCAGTCCACCAACGAAGAGCTCGAGACGATGAACGAGGAGCTGCAGTCCACCAACGACGAACTGCACACCATCAACGACATGTTGCGGGAACGCAGCCTCGAACTCGACGAGGCGAAGGTCTTCCTCGATTCGCTGGTCGACTCGGTCCAGATGGGCATGGTGGTGGTGGATCGCGAGATGAAGGTGATCCTGTGGAACCGCGGGTGCGAAGAGCTGTGGGGCCTGCGGTCCGAGGAGGCGGTGGGAACCCGGCTGACCGCCCTGGACATCGGCCTGCCCCTGGACAGCGTGCGGTCCTTGATCGGCAATGCGTTCGTCGACGCCGACAGTTCCGGTGAGACGGAAGTCGACGCGATCAACCGCCGGGGGCGCCCGACCCGGGTGCGCGTCACGTGCACGTCGTTCCGGTCGGGTGAGGGCACGGTCGGGGGCGCCCTGTTGCTCATGGAGGTCGTGAGCTAGCCGCGTCAGTGGCCCCACCGCGCGGCCGCTTCCTCGGCCGCCTGGTGCGCCAACTGCGCGCGCCGCCGCGACTCCGCGGCCCTGCGTCGCGCCATCGCCACCGATTCGGTGGTGGCGCCGAGTCCGGCGGATAGGTCCCTGCGTCGACGGCTGAGCTCTTCGGCGCGTTCGCGCGCCAGGTCGGCCCGGCCCGCCGCGGTGTTCACCAGGTCGCTGCGCCGGAGTTCGGGCAGTTCGCCGACGTCCTCCGCCCCGCACCGGTCGCCACCGTGGTGCGGCGGCGGTTCGGGCAGCGGCGCTCCCTCGACGATGCCGGTCAGCACGCGGCCGATCTGGTGGATCGGCAGCACGAGGTCGGCGCCGGCGCGCGCCGCCGCCACGGGCATCGACGTGTACAGGGCCGTCTCCGGACTCTCCGCGATGACGATGGCGCCGGCCCGCTTCATCGCGGAGGTACCCGCGGCCCCGTCCTGCCCGGAGCCCGACAACACCACCGCGACGCTGCGCGGTCCGTACGAGGCGGCGACCGACCGCAGCAGCACGTCGAAGCGGCGCACGCCCAGATCCCTGATCGGGCGCAGGCGACAGCAGCCGTCCGGCGTCAGTTCAAGGTGCATCCCCGGCGGACAGACCACCGCCTGACCCGGGCAAAGGGGCCGCCCGTCGTGGGCCCAACAGACTTGCTGTGCGGTCTGCCGCCGAAGGATCGCCGGGAGGACGCTGTCGTGGGCGCCGAGGTGCTGCTGCACGACGATGGCGGCCGGGAAATCGCCCGGCAGATCACCGAGGACCGTCGAGAGCGCGTCCAACCCCCCCGCCGACGACAACAGGACTACCAGTTCGACGGCGGGCCGATGCGGGTCGCTGGCCACCCTTTCAGTCTTCCAAATCGACGACCACACCACAGTCCGGCGAACGATCCCGCCCCACCGCGGCTATCCGCCATGCGAAACGGCGGCGCTTCAGGCGAAGCCCCGCGCCGCCACGGTTTCGCCGGTATGGGGCCGGGTACGCCATCACGCCATGGGCGACGCAACGGGGTTGAAGTGAGGATTGCGATCGTCAGCGGCGACGACATTGTCGGTGACGACCCGCAGGAACTGTCCGCCGCACTGGCGGCCCGCGGAAATGCCGTCACCAGGTTCGTCCGGCAGAACCGACGGCGGCCCGCGGGGATCGGAACTTGCGGCCACCGCACAGTGTCGATCTCCGTCGGGCCGCGGTCGACGAATTCGGACCTGGACGTGCTGCCCTACGTCGGCGACTGGGCGGGGGCGCTCGCAGACGAGTGGTCCGCTGAGGCGCCCGACGTCGTGCACGCGTACGGGTGGCTGGGCGGTTTGGCCGCCCAGCTGGCCGCACGGCGCCAAGGGGTGCCGGCCGTCCAGAGTTTCCTGGGCCTGGCCACCGCGGGCGCGGCGCCCTCGCCCATGGGCGCGCCGGCGGAGGGCGAACGGCTCCGCGTCGAACCGCTGTTGGCTCGCAGCGCCAACTGGGTCACCGGTGAGAGCTCCGACGACGTCGACGCGCTCGCCAGGCTGCGCCGCAGCCGGGCCCGCGTATCCGCTTTGACAAGCGGGGTGGACGTCGAGCGATACAACTCGAGCGGCCCGGCGCAGGCCCGCACCGACCTGCATCGCATTGTGTGCCTTGCGCCGAACCCCAAGCCGTGCAACGGCTTCGACATTGTCATCAGGGCGCTGGCCAGGGTCCCGGGCACGGAACTGGTGCTGGCGGAGACGGAAGCCTCGAATCGTGAGTGCGACGAGGCGCGGCTCAAACTACAACTTCTCGGCGCCGGGTTGGGGGTGTCCGACCGGGTCCGGTTTGCGGGCACCGTTTCCGGCGATCGACTGGCGATGCTGCTGCGGTCCGCCGATGTGGTCGCCTGCACCCCGCGACAACCTCCACGCGCCACCGCGGTGCTACAGGCGATGGCCTGCGGCGTGGTGGTGGTGGCCTACGGCGTCGGCGTGCTCAGGGACGCCGTGGTGGACAACGTCACCGGCCTCGTGCTGCGCCCGGAAACTCCCACCCAGTTGCCAGCCGCGTTGAGAAGCCTTCTCGCGCAGAGGTTTCAGTGTATGAGCATGGGTTCTGCCGGTCGCAGTCGTGCGCTGTCTCGATATGCCTGGGACCGGATCGCGCTCGACTGCCTTAACATCTACCAACGGGCGGGTTCCACAACTTGGATGCCGCAACGCTTGCAGTCATCGGGCATCCGGTGATGCAATGAGGGCAGCGCGCAACACCCTGGGGGAGCGCCGACTATGACCGCCTTGACGAGCGTTACCGACAACACCGGCCCCGGTGAGGTGGCCGGCGCGGTCGGCCGACTGCCCGTTACGGACCAAACCGACCCCAGCCGCATGGGCGATGCTGTGCGGCAAGCCCGGGATCCGGGCTCGGCACTTCGGCGCGACCAGTTCCGCACCGTCGATCCGCGGGCCGCGCGGCAGTTCCTGGCCGGCGCCTACCACCCCGCCTGGCGCATCGCCGGACTCACGAGCCGGTCGGCCGTCTCCCATCGGCGGTGCGAAGCGGGCGCCGCGACGGTCGACGACGTGATGATCCAGGGCCGCGTCTCGCTGGAGATTGTGGCCTCCGAAAGCATCATCGTGATCCAGCCCCGCGGGGGCTCGATGAGCGTCGCCGGGGGGCCGCCCGCGACGGTGGATTTCCCGGTGCTGGTCGCCCAAGGCATGCCGTGCGTGTTGCAGTGCAACGGCGCCCGGTTCGATGTGGTCAGCCTGGCCGCCGACGTGCTGCACAAGGTCGCCGCGGACTGGGGTGCCCCGCCAGCCCGGCAGATTCATTTTTCGGATTGGCGCCCGCGTTCGCGCGCCGCCGTGCGGGCGTGGCACCGGGCGCTGGATTACGTCGCCTTGACCCTGGCCGGACCGGACACAGCTGACCAGCCACTCGTGGTCGCGGGGCTGGCCCCGTTGCTGGCCGGCGCGCTGCTGGAATGTTACCCGTCCAACGTCACGGAGCTGGACCTGGCCAATGAGCCCGCACTGCCCGAAACCCTCAAGGAAGCAGTGGCTTTCATCCATCGACACGCCGGCGGGGACGTCAGCATCAACGACGTCGCGGCCGCGGTGCACCTCACGCCCAGGGCGGTGCAATACCTCTTCCGCCGCCAACTCGGCAGCACCCCAACGGAATACATCCGCCGCGTCCGCCTCAGCCGGGCCCATCAAGACTTATTGGCCGCCACGCCATCCCACGCCACCGTCACGGAGATCGCCCAGCGATGGGGTTTCGCGCACACCGGCCGATTCGCGGTGCTGTACCGGCAGACCTACGGTCAGAGCCCGCACACCACCCTCCGGCACCTGACCGCGGGGTCGTGATCGCGACACGCCGCTGAGCCGCAGGTCAGATCCGCGGTCCGCTTTGAATCGCCAGGTCCCAAGCCGACGCGCCGAACGATGTTTTTCGCACGGCGAGCCGTAGGTGAAAACGCCTGGTTGAAGGCGAATCCGGGTCGCGCGGCCGAGGGCGGGTGGCCGGTTATGAGCACCGCCGGTCGCCATTGCCGGTAGGCTTGGGTCAGGTTGAGTCCCCAGCTGCCGTTATCAACGGGCGCCAAACGGACACCGTCGTCGCTCGCCCTGCCTTATCAAGCCTGAAGGGCGCACATTCACATGACTGCTTCACCCGATCTACGTACACCCGATCGACATACGCCCGAGCTGCTCGGGGAGCCCCGTAGCCGCTACCAAATCGATTGCGCCGGAGTGCAAATCCACGTTCACGCCCGCAGCACCGCCACGGTCTTACGCGTCGAGGGAGAAATCGATGCGGCCAACACGGACCTGATCGCCGAGGCGATTCGGCGCTTTTCTCGGCTCAGGGCCCCGCTTGTCCTCGACCTCACCGGCCTGGATTTCCTTGCCGGTTCGGGCCTTCGAGCGCTGCTCGCCCTCAACGAGGAGCATCGGCAAGCCCAGCTGCGCTGCTGCATCGTCAGCGGCGCGGCGCTGCGCCGGCTCACGCGGGTGCTGCCCGAACACTGCCTGCCCATTGCCGACTCGGTCGATGCCGCCCTGGCGCACATCGAAGGCGCGACCACGGCCCGCCGGCGGCTGGTATCGGGCCCGGCCCGGCAGCACGAGCCGCAGCACGACACGGCGACGCGACTCCGCGGGCTCGCGTCCTAGCGGCCCAATCGGCGCATCAACTGGTCAGCGGCGTAGCGACCGCTGGCCATGGCGCCGTGCACCGTCGCCGGGTTGTTGACGCCGACCGCCTCCCCGGCCAGATAAAGCCGGTCGCCGACCGGTTCTTGCAACCGGCGCCGGTCGTCGAGGCCGGAGCCGGGCGCATGAAAGGAGTAGGCTCCGCGCGCATACGGGTCGGCGCTCCAATCCGATGTCTTGACCTCCACGGGCGCGGCGTCGCCGAACAGGCGGCGGGTGATGGGCCTCGCGGTGGCGATCAGATCCTGTGGGGCCGAGGACTCCACGGCCCGGCCGCGCCCGCCGGCGTTGAACGCCAACACGATTGGCCCCGCGGCGGCGGGCAGCGTGAACCATTGCGCCCACGTGCCGCTGTCGGCGGCGAGGTACTGATAGAAGGCGTTGTCCACCGTCCAGCCGCGCCGGTCGAAGCGGAAGAAACTCTTGGACAGCACCCCGAACCCCAGGGCGTCCACCGCGTGGCTGTGGCGGCTCGGCAAGGGCGGATCGAACGTAATGGCACGGGCTTTCAGCACGCCGAGCGGGACGGTGACGATCACGGCGGGGCCCTGGAACGACCGATCTTTCGCGCGAACGGTGACGGAGTCGTCGCGCTGCGCGATTCCGGTCACCGGTGTGTTCAACTCGACCTGAAGCCCGCCGGCGAGGAGCCTCGGCAGCGCGTCATAGCCGTTCGTGATGACGTCCTGATCGCCGCCGGTGTAATCGCCCTCGTCAAAAGTGATGGTGGACAGTTGATCCGCGTCGGCGGCGAATTCGTCCTCGATCTCGGTGGTCAGGTAGAAGGCCAGCTGGGCGCGGTCCGCGGCCGAAAGGCCCTCGGAGACGGCCGCCGCGTTGACGGCGGCCGCCAGGCTGCCAGCGTCGACTTGGTAACGCGCCCGCTCCACGAACGCGCGCCACGGCGTCGGGTCATAGTCCAGCGGTGGGAGTTTGGGATCGACGACCAGCTTGGCCCAGCCGTAATAGTCGGTCGTGACCAGCTGAGCCTGCGCCCGCCGCGCCAGCTCCAGCAACGGGTTGTCCGCCGTGCCGTGGATCCACGACGCTCCCATCTCCAGCGGTGCGCCCCAATCGCGGTCGGTGTGGATGCGGCCGCCGATGCGGTCGCGGGCCTCGATCACCCGCACCGGCCATCCCGCGTCGGCGAGGACACGAGCGGCGGACAGGCCGGCCATCCCGGCCCCGACGACAAGGATCGACCGGGTGTCCGGTGGGGGCGGCCGCGCGGGCGGCGGACGCCGTGGGGCGCACGCGGCCATCAGTCCGCCGCCCACCACACCGGTGGTCGCCGCGATGAATTCCCGACGGGACATCGGGTACACGGGTGTTAGCGTCTCATACGAGAAACGGTTTGCCGGATTTACCGAATCCGAACGGACGTGGGGGATAAACTTGCGACAGTCCTTAACTGCGGCGACGAGGCCGAGTTGAATGGGGGAGCGGCGATGAGTGCTCGGCGATCGGCTCGCGTGATCGACCCCTATCCCGACGTGTTGCCCCCCAGCCAGACCGTGAGCGTCCGGGCCACCGACGGCACCCGCCTGCACGCCGAGGTCTTCGGGCCCGCCGACGGCTACCCCATCGTCCTGACGCACGGCATCACGTGCGCCATCCGGGCCTGGGCATACCAGATCGCGGACCTGGCCAACGACTACCGCGTGATCGCCTTCGACCACCGCGGCCATGGGCGCAGCGGTATGCCCCGCCGCGACGGCTACAGCCTGAAACACCTTGCCTCCGATCTGAATTCGGTGCTGGATGCGACGCTGGCGCCGCACGAGCGCGCCGTGCTGGCCGGGCATTCGATGGGTGGCATCACCATCGCCGCGTGGTCGGCGCGGTACCGGCACATGGTTCGCCGCCGCGCGGACGCCGTCGCGCTGATCAACACCACCACCGGGGATCTGGTCCGCAAGGTGCAATTGCTGTCGGTGCCGCACGGGCTGTCACCCGCGCGAGTCGCCGCCGCCCGCGCGCTGATCCACGCGTTCGGCGGGTTCCCGATCCCGACCGCCGCCCGGATTCCGAGCCGCTATCTGGTCGGCATGCTGGCGGTGGGCAAGGAGGCCGACCCGGGCATCGCCAGGATCGTGCACCAGTTCTTCGAACAGACGTCACCCGCGGGGCGCGCCGGCTGCGCCAGGATGCTGGTCGCCGCCTTGGGGTCGCGCTACCTGGAGCTGGACGGTTTGACGGTCCCGACGCTGGTCATCGGCAGCGAACGCGACCGGCTGACCCCGATCAGCCAGGCCCGCCGGATCGCGGGCACGGCGCCCAACGTCGTCGGCCTGGTCGAGCTGCCCGGCGGCCACTGCTCGATGCTGGAACACCCGCGCGAGGTGAATCGGCATTTGCGGGCGCTCGCCGAATCGGTGACCCCGGACGTGCGGATCAGTTCATAACAGGGCGGTGATCTCGGCGGCCGCCCGCTGGCCGGACCGCACGGCGCCGTCGAGGAATCCCGTCCATTCGTCCGCCGTCTCGGTGCCGGCCCAGTGAATCGGGCCGACGGGCTCGCGCAGGAACGGCCCGAATCGGGTCCACGAACCCGGAGGAACCGCCGCGGTGGGACCGCCGGGCGCGAACTGCTCTGCGCCCCAACGGTGGTCGACGTAGTCGAGCGGTTTGAGCGCGTCGTCGCCGAACAACCTGGCGAAGCCGCTCAACGCCGCGTGCCGACGTTGCTCGGGGGCCAGCTCGTCGAACTCGCGCGCGTCGACGAACCCCATCAGGATGCCGGGCCCGTCCGCATGCGGACTGACGTCGAAGGTGATGAACACCGGTCCGGTGTCGGACAGCGCCTGCCCGGAGAAGCCGTCGGCCCGCCAGAAGGGTGTGGAATAGGCCGCATAGGCCTTGCTGAGCTGGCCCTGCGGCCAATGCCGCGCGAGTTGGTGATACTCGGCGGGCAGTGGGGGAGCGAACTCGATCGACGCGCGGTGGGCGGGCGGGACCGCGACCACCACGAATCCGGCCTCGGCCTGGCCGACGTCGGTGGTGACCGTGACCCCCGCGCCGTGCCGGTCGATGCGGCGGACCGGCGCGCCCAGCACCACGCGGGTGCCCAGCTCGGCCGCCGCCGCCTCGGCGATCTGCTGGGTGCCGCCCGGAAAACGGTCCTGCTGGGCGCCGTTTTCGACGTCGAGCAGCCGGTCCAGGCCGCCGGCGGCGTGCGTGTAGCGGGCCGCGTGCAGCATCGAGACGTCGTCGGGCTCGCACCCCCAGGTCACCCGGGACACGATCGCCAGCAGGTCACGCGACGACGCGGTGGCATGCACCGAGCGCAGCCAGCCGCCGAGCGAGACGTCGTCGAGCTCGGACGCCCGGCGCGCGTCCCACGGGGCGTCCACCGGGATGCTGCGGGCGATCCGGTCGAATTGCCAACGCAATCGGCCGATGTCGAGCAGCCCGGTCAGCGAGAGTTTGGGAATGGTGCCGCGGTAAGAGTGCGTCCAGCCGCGCCAATGGATGACGTTCTTGCCGTCGTGATGGGTAGGAGTGGTCGGGACGTCGAGCTCGGCGGCCAACGCCAACACCGCGTCCTGGGTGGGTCCGACAAAAGTGCCGCCCAGATCGGCGGGCAACCCGGCCACGCTGCCGGTGAAGGACCGACCGCCGACGCGGTCGCGGCCTTCGAAGACCACGACGTCATGACCCTGGCGGGCCAGCTCGCGCGCCGCGGCAAGCCCCGCGAATCCTGCACCGACCACGACAACGTCGACGATCCACGGCGGATTTGGCACGGGGAACAGTCAACCGCAATTCTTGCGATTTCGTAGGGCGAATGCCCGACACCCACGAACGTCGACTTGTTGCGCGAGATGGCCCGAAAATCTCCGACAAGTCGACGTTCGCGGGCTGCCTAGGGGGCGACCGTCAGCCAGTCGGCGAATCCCGACGGGTCGTGGCGGCCCAGCGCGCCGTGCTCGTAGAGTCCCCAACCCTCCACCGGCTCGCGCTCGCCGTCGCGGCACACCGCCCGGCCGACGTGGTCGATGACGCCGAAACCCGACCGCGCGACGATCCCCGGGTCGGTCATGTCGTAGGTCAACCGTTCGACGAACTTCTCACCCTTCCACGTGCCGTGCAGCCAGTCCGAGTCGCCGCCGTAGCCGCCGCCGACGTGGATGGGCACCGGCAGCTTGGACTCCACGTCGAAGTGGACCGGCGTGCCGTCGGGGGCGGTGGCGTCGATCGTCGCCCCGGTCGGGATGCGGGTGCCGGACCGGTAGTGGATCTTCACCCGCGGCCAGCCCAGCTGCTCGACGCGGCCGTCGCGCCAGATCCGGGTGCAATCGTTGAGCGAGCGGAAGCCGTCGGGCGCTTCCTGGATGATGAGCACGATGGCGAACTCCTCGAACGCCATCGGCACGTAGAGCCACCACATGCCCTCGAACGGCGGGTCCGCGGGTCGCCCGGCGGGCTCCGGTTCGCCGATCGGCCTGATGCCCCAGGACCGGTCGCGGCTGCCGAGCCAGGTCGCGGGGTCGACGGCGATCTCCTCGCCGTCGACGGCGATGCGACCGCTCCAGCTGCCCAGCTGGGCGAACCGCTGGGCGTCCAGGGTCACCCGGTTGCCGGACCGCATCAGGTGCGGCTGCTCCTGCACGACGTCGAACAGCCCCTCCCAGGTGAGATCGGCCGCGATGCCCTCGGTTTCGTCAAGGACCAGCCGCAGCTTGTGCAGCGGCTCGACGACCTCGATCCGATAACCGTTGACCTTCTGGTTCAGCCGGTCCTGGTCGATCGCGTCGGACAGGTGCACCGCGGTCTGGGTGTCCCCGCGCCGGACGAGGAAGAACGCGTCCTTGACACCGAGGTTGGGGTAGTAGCCGATGCCGCTGATGACGAAGATGTCTCCCGTGCGGTCGTGGGCGTTGAAGTAGGAGCGGTCGTAGAAGTTGCGGTCCGAGGAGCCCGGCCACGCGATCGGCTGCGGGATCTGATGTACGGGGAACTCGTCGAGCGGTCCGAGCATTACTGATCCTCTCCGATCAAACGCCTCATCAATCCGGCGTGGTAGAACAGCGATTCGACATCGTCGGGCTTCTCTGTTTCGCCGAAGTGCACCCGGCGCGCGCCGGTGCGCATGAACACGCAGGCCCACATGACACCCGAGTAGACGTAGAACCAGCGCAGGTCGCCGACCTCCACGCCGGTCAGCCGCTGGTAGGTGGCGCGGACGTCTTCCTCACGCATCACCTCCGGCAGTCCGGGCAGCCCGGCCAGGCCGGTCAATTCTTGAAAAACCATGTGGGCGTAGATCATCCACGCCACGTCGAGCTCGCGCGGTCCGAGCGTGACCATTTCCCAGTCCAGCACCGCCACCGGGGAGAAGTCGCGGTAAAGCACGTTGCCTACCCGGGCGTCGCCCCAGAGCAGTACGGGCTCGCGGCTGGCCTGTTCGGCCGGCCAGTGCTCCTCCAGCCAGGCGAAGGTCCGCTCCAGCAGCGGTGAGGTGCCGATGTCGGGCACCGCGAAGTCGTACCAGGACCGCACCCAGTTGAAGTGCCGGCGCAGCGCGGTGTCGCCGTTTTGCCCGTCGGACAGGAAGCCAAAGGTGTTCTGGGCGTCCGGGATTGAATGCAACTTGGCCAGCACCCCGACGGTCGCGTCCTGCAGTTCGCGCTGGCGTTCGGCGGGGGCGTCGGCGAACCAGTTGTTGCCGAACGTGTAGGGCATGACGTCGGGCGGCACCACCCCGTCGACGTAGTCCATGACGAAAAAGGGCGTGCCCAGCACCTCGCCGGTGGGCTCGAGCCAGCGCACCGGCGGGACCGGGACGTCGGTGATTTCGCCGACCTTTCGGATCACCTCGAATTGGTGGTCAAGCCGATAGGTGGGGAAGACCTGCACATCTTCGGGGGCGGGGGCGACCCGGGTCACCAGCTTCTGCTCGACAGGCTCGCCGTCCTGCTGCCAGCGGGCGGTCAGGATGATCGTTTCCGAGGACATCCCCGTCGAGTCGACGCCGCTTTCGACGGTGACCTCCGG
This sequence comes from Mycobacterium sp. E735, assembly GCF_001666955.1. Classification (NCBI taxonomy): domain Bacteria; kingdom Bacillati; phylum Actinomycetota; class Actinomycetes; order Mycobacteriales; family Mycobacteriaceae; genus Mycobacterium; species Mycobacterium sp. E735. The sequence continues at coordinate 70,204 of NZ_LZIX01000022.1, forward strand.
GTTCGCACCGGCGGGTAGGACGGTCGACAGCCATTGCGACATGACGGCGGGTAGCGTCGTGACGTCGCGGCTGGAGCGCTGAAGTCGGTCGACCTTGTCGAGCACGGGTTCGTTGGCCACGGGTGCCTCCATTCTGTGAGACTTCGTTCTCTTTGAGACGTTCCCTTTGAGACCTGGGCTCGGCAATTACGATACGGTAGGTAGCGTTATGAAAGCAGACCCGTCCGACATTGACAAGGCCCCCGGCGCCGGCCGCCCGCGGGACCCGCGTATCGACTCGGCCATCCTATCGGCCACCGCGGAACTGCTTGTCCAAATGGGCTATTCAAACCTGAGCCTGGCGGCGGTCGCCGAGCGTGCGGGAACCACGAAATCCGCGCTGTACCGGCGGTGGTCGAGCAAGGCCGAGTTGGTGCACGAGGCGGCCTTCCCGGTGGCGCCGACCGCGCTGGAGGCGCCGGCCGGGGATTTCGCCGCCGACGTCCGCATGATGATCGAGGCCACCCGCGACGTCTTCACCACCCCGGTCGTCCGCGCCGCCCTGCCCGGGCTGGTCGCCGATATGACGGCCGATCCCGCGCTGAACGCGCGGGTGATGTCCCGCTTCGCGGACCTGTTCGCGACGGTGCGGGTGCGGCTGAGTGACGCGGTCGACCGGGGCGAAGCCCATCCCGACGTCGACCCGGACCGGTTGATCGAGCTGATCGGAGGCGCGACGATGCTGCGCATGCTGCTGCGCCCGGAGGACGAGCTCGACGATGCGTGGGTGGAGCAGACGACCGCCATCGTGGTGCACGGGGTGACGCGATGACGGGGCGCCTGTCGGGGCGGACCGCGATCGTCACGGGCGGCAGCCGCGGGCTGGGCCGGGCGATCGCACTGGCCCTGGCGGCCGACGGCGCCGCCGTGGCGGTGGCCGGGCGCACCGAGCAGGTGTGGGACGAGCGGCTGCCCGGCACCATCGGCGAGACGGTCGCCGACATCGAGGCGGCGGGCGGGCGCGCCGTCGCGGTCCGCGCCGACCTGACCGACCGGGACGACATCGCCCGGTTGGTCACCAGCGCACGAGAAGCATTGGGCCCCATCACGATTCTGGTCAACAATGCGGCCTTCACCGCTCCCGGACGCCCGCCGACGCCCGGCGCCGGACAGCGCGCCAAGTCCGTCAAGTCGGCGAGCGGCGCCGCCAAACCCGGGTGGCCCGGGTTCGTCAGCATCCCGCTTTCCGCGTACCGCAGGCATTTCGAGATCGCCGTCTTCGCCGCCTACGAACTGATGCAGCTGGTCTGCCCCGACATGATCGAAGCGGGTGGCGGGGCGATCATCAACATCACCTCGGTCGCGTCGAGGATCCCCGGCGACGGGCCTTATCCGGACCGCGGCGGCGGGGTGCTGCCGGGGTACGGCGGGTCCAAGGCGGCGCTCGAGCACCTGACCCAGTGCGCGGCTTACGATCTGGCCGATCACCACATCGCGGTCAACGCCCTGTCGCCGTCGAAACCGATCCTCACTCCCGGGCTGGCCTACTACGCCCGCGACTTCGATGAGACCGCCGCGGCGGACGAATTCGCCCGGGCGGCAGTTGAATTGGCGTTGGTCGATCCGGAGAAGGTCACGGGGCGCACCATCGGCCATCTGCAGGTGCTCGACGGCAGCTTCCGGCCTTTCCAGCTCGACTAGGCGGGCTTGGTCGCCGTGACGGCGTTGATGATCACGGCGTGCAGGCGCTGCCATTTCGGGGACCGGAATCCGGCCTGCAGCAGCAGGCGTTCGGCGCGGCGCCGGGTCCGGGCCTTGCCGCGACGGCCGATGGCGAGGGTCGGCAGCAGCCACAGCGAGAACTGGTCGACGAGCACCAGGCGCCCGCCGGGCCGCAGCACCCGCGCGCACTCCGTCAGCCCGGCCAGCTGGTCGGACCAGTGATCGAATGACGTGGTGCTGACGACCAGATCGAAGACGCGGTCGGCATAGTTGATCTCTTCGGCCACCCCGCGGTTGAAGCTCAACCGCGGGTCGCGGGCGAGAGTCCTTGCGACGGCGACCATCTGCGGGGCGGCGTCGATCCCGCTGAGGTGTTTGGCGTTCGGGTAGCGGCGGGCCAGCAGTCGCAACAGGTAGCCCGTTCCGCATCCGACGTCGAGCACGTACTCCGGAGCGGTGACGGTCGCGACGGCCAGGTGCGCGGTGCGATCGGCGATTTCGTGGTGCAGCCGGCCGCGCCAGCCACGGTCGTAGCCGGCGGCGCGTTCGTCGAACGCTGCGACATCGCGATGCGGCGGCACCCGCTGAGTGTCTCACCGGGGGTCCCGCTTGGCGAGCAGCTCAGTCGCCCGACTCGGGTCCCTCCGGTGGGTCGGGGTCGCCGCGCAAGAGCTCGTCCGGATGGTGAGCGTGGTTCACCTCTGGTGGCCCGTTGCCCTCCGTCCAGCCGAGCCGCCCGTCGTCGGTGACCTCGGTGCGCCATTCGTCCCGGCTCGCCGCGGCGTGGTGGCAACCGCAGGCGAAGAACAATTTGTCCGCGTCGGTTTGGCCGCCGTCCGCCCAGTCCGGGCAGTGGTGTACTTCGCAGCGGTAGCCGGGTTCGAGGCAGTCGGGCCGCGTGCAACCGCGGTCGCGGGCGTAGCAGACGAGCCTCTGGTCGGCGGTGGCGAGGCGTTTCTGGCGGCCCAGGTAGAGCGGCCGGCTGGTGTGCTGGTCGAACACCGCCAGATAGTGAATCCCCTTGGCTGCCATCCGGATCAGGTCTGGCATCGGCAGTCTCGAATCGCCGCCCGTTCGGGCCGGCCCGGGCATCGGAACCGACGAGTCGACGACCGCGTGTGCGGCGCGGTCGAGTTCGGCCAACGTGGTCGTGACGACCACCGTGACCGGGTGGCCGCGGTGCGTCCCGAGCTCGCCGGAGGCGACGGCGGTTTCGAGGCCCCATTTGAACGCGTCATGGCAGCGTTGCGCCGGTGTGCGCCGATCGCGCACATCCGGGTCGTTGGCGGCCGAGTCCGGTTGGTGGCGTCCGGGCCGCACGGCCCCTTCGACGGCTTCGAAATAGGCGCGGGCCTCGGGGTCGAGCAGCCCGGACAGCCGCGACATGCCGTCGGGCCCCTGCGGGCCCAGGTGCAATCGGCGGCGGCGGGCCCGATCCTCGTCGTTGAAGAGGCCGTCGGGATTGAGGTGGTCGGCGATCCGCCGGCCGAGCTTGGCGACGATCCCGGCGTCGAGTTTGGTCGCATGCCGCACCAGCGTGTGCTCGGCGTCCGCCACATCCAGGGGCGACACGCGCGCGGGGAGCACGTCCACGGCCGCGCAGATCGCGCGAATGTGGTCCTCGCCGACCGCACCCGCCGCCACCGCGGCCGCCAGTTCCGGGAGCTCCGGGGGCACGGGCGGCCCGGTCAGCGAGCGCCGCGGGCGGATTCGGGCCCCGAGCCGGAACCGGCGGGTGATCTCGTTGGGCGTGATGCGCAGCCGCGCCCACAGCTTGTCGCGGACCGCCGGCACGAACCCGCCACCGTCGGGCGGGTCGGCGATTTCGGCGAAGAACCGGTACATCAGCCCCCGGTTGGTGCGCTCCTGGGTCTCCAGCCGTTCGGCCACCTCGAGCCGGAATTCGTTGCCGACGACATCCGAGGACACCACCCGCAGCGCGTCGTGGGCGGCGTCGATCGCGTCGAGAGCGGCGCCAATTCGCTCCCGTGCCTGTTCGGCGCCCATCCGAAGACTCATCCCCCCACGCTATCGAACATGTATTCGAATGATCGCCGCCTAACCGAGATCTGTGGATGGATCACGGACTGTGGATAACCCCCGCTCTGACGTGCCAGGATGAGGCAAAGCCAACCGGTCGAGTGGTGTGCCAATGCCTGGTGTGGACAAGGCCACGGGGCGGGTCGTCGCCCTGATCGTGCTGCTGCTCGTCGTCTCGGCCGCTCTGCGCGGGTATCTGCCGGCCGCCCACCACGGGCCGCGCGGCGAAGCCGCCGGCGGAGGTGCGGCGCTGATATTCGTGGTGGCGATCCTCGGGGGCGCGCTCACGCTGGTGGCGATCGCGGTCATCGCGCGGCTGCGGGACCCGCGCGCGGCGGCCCCGCAGGCCGGCCAGCTGTCCGAGATGCTCGGCACCGGCAGGGGCAGGCCGAGCTGGCGCGTCTTGCTCATCGGGCTGGCCGTGATCGTCGCCTGGCTGTTGATCGTGCTGGCCGGGTCCCGCCTGTTGTCCTCCCACGGCGCCGGCCAGGCGCCACCCCCGCCGGCGACCGGCGCCCCGTCGGCCGAACAGCCCAACGCGCAGGAGCCGCGGCGGCCACATCCACCGAACGGGGACATGTTCGGCATCCTGCTCGCCGCGACCGTTCCGATGATGTTGATCATCGCCACCGGAACGGTCGTCATGTCGCGGCGCCGGGGGCGCGCGGTGACACCGGTCACCGTCGCCGATGACTTCGTGGGATCGCCGGCGCCGCCGACCCGCTCGGAATCGCTGGCGCGCGCGGCCGAACGCGGGCTGGCCGAGATGGCCGATCTCAGCCGCGAGCCGCGCGAGGCGATCATCGCCTGTTATGCGGCGATGGAGCGCGAGCTCGCCAATGTGCCCGGCGCCGCCCCGCAGGACTTCGACACCCCGACCGAGGTGTTGGCCCGGGCGGTCGAGCATCATGCGCTGCACGCCGACAACGCCGTCCAACTGGTGAGCCTGTTCGCCGAGGCGCGCTTCAGCCCGCACGTCATGAACGAGGGCCACCGCGACGTGGCGGTGCGCGTTCTCCAGTTGGTCCTCGACGAACTGAGATCCCGGAGTCCAGCATGAAAAAGACTCTGGCCCTTGGCATCTGCCTGATCGTCGGGATCGAGCTGCTCGCGCTCATGCTTCAGGATCGACGGTTGGTGTTGGCCGCCTCCGGTGGTGCCCTCGCCCTGGTGTTGCTTACAGTCCGTCGCGTGCTGGGCCGCGGCATGCATAACGAGGGCGAAGCGGAGTCCGACGACCTCGGCGATTCGTTGCGCCGCTGGCTGGCCAACACCGAGACGACGATCCGTTGGTCGGAGTCCACCCGGGTCGACTGGGATAGGCACCTGCGTCCCATGCTCGCGCGCCGATACGAATTGGCAACGGGCGAAAGGCGATCCAAAGACCCCGTAGCGTATCAGGCGAGCGGTCAGATGCTCTTCGGGAGCGAACTGTGGGAATGGGTTAATCCGAACAACGTCGCACCGACCGGCGACCGGCGACCCGGTCCCGGCCGTGGGGCGCTGGAAGAGATTCTGCGAAAGTTGGAACAGGTATGACGCTGCCGGCGGCAACAACCACAGCGCACTGCGAGGCGGTGCTCGACGAGATCGAGCGTGTGGTGGTGGGTAAGCGTTCCGCGCTCACGCTCATCCTCACCGCGGTGCTCGCGCGGGGCCACGTCCTGATCGAGGACCTGCCCGGCCTGGGCAAGACGCTGATCGCCAGGTCGTTCGCCGCCGCGCTGGGTCTGCAGTTCACCCGCGTGCAGTTCACGCCGGACCTGCTGCCGGCGGACCTGCTGGGCTCGACCATTTACGACATGCAATCGGGCCGTTTCGCCTTCCGGCCCGGACCCATCTTCACCAACCTGTTGCTCGCCGACGAGATCAACCGCACGCCGCCCAAGACGCAGGCGGCGCTGCTGGAAGCGATGGCCGAAGGCCAGGTGAGCATCGACGGCGAAACACACCAGCTGCCAAAGCCATTCATCGTCCTCGCGACCGACAACCCGATCGAGTACGAGGGCACCTATCCGCTGCCCGAAGCGCAGCTCGACCGGTTCGCGATCCGCCTGGAACTGCGTTACCTCTCCGAGCGCGACGAGACCGCGATGCTGCGCCGCCGCCTCGATCGCGGGTCGAACGAGCCGACCGTCAACCAGGTCGTGGACGCGCACGACCTGCTCGCGATGCGGGAATCGGTCGAGCAGGTGACGGTGCACGAAGACGTGCTGCACTACGTTGTCTCGCTGGCCAACGCCACCCGGCATCATCCCCAGGTGGCGGTGGGCGCCAGCCCGCGTGCCGAACTCGACTTGGTCCAACTCGCCCGCGCCCGTGCGCTTTTGCTCGGCCGCGACTATGTCATCCCCGAGGACGTCAAGGCGCTCGCCGTCCCGGCCGTCGCGCACCGAATCACCCTGCGCCCGGAGATGTGGGTGCGAAAGATTCAGGGCGCCGACGTCGTCGGTGAGTTGCTGCGCCGTCTGCCGGTGCCGCGTACCGGCGGCCAGGGTGGCTCCGGATGAGTGCGGCGTGACCGGCCGCGAGGTCGAGTTCCGCTGGCGCGCGTCGCCATTGACGCGCGCCATCGCGACCTGCGCGGGGTTGGCGCTGGCGGCTGCGGTGATCGGCGCGCGGTGGCAGCTGATCGCGTTCGCCGCGCCGCTGCTCGGGGTGCTGTGCTCGATCAGCTGGCAACGACCCGTACCGACGGTCCGCGTGCACGGCAAGCCGGATTCGCAGCGGTGCTTCGAAGACGACCGGGCGCGGTTGCGCATTTGGGCGACGGAGGAGAGCCACGCCACGGGAACCTCCGCGATCGAGGTGACGGTGCCACCCGTCGAGGGCATGCAGCTCGATGTTCTCGATGCCGACTTCAGGGAAGCCAAAACGGTTGCGGCCACGGCGCAACGCTGGGGCCGCTACTCCATCCGGGCCCGGGTCGACGCGGTCGCCCGGGGCGGGCTGCTGTCCGGCACGGCCCTGGTCGACGCCGCGGAAGTCATCGTGTTTCCGCTGACGCCGCCCCAGTCGACGCCCATCCCGCAGACCGAGCTGCTGGACCGCCTGGGTGCGCACCTCACCCGGCACGTCGGCCCGGGGGTCGAATATGCCGACATCCGCCCCTACGTGCCGGGAGACCAACTGCGCGCGGTGAACTGGCCGGTGAGCGCGCGCCGCGGCCAGCTGCATGTCACGCAGCGCCTGACCGACCGCGCCGCCGACGTGGTGGTGCTGATCGACACGTATCGGCAACCGGCGGGCCCGGCGACCGCCGCCACCGAGCGCGTCGTGCGCGGCGCCGCGCAAGTGGTGCAGACCGCCCTGCGGCACGGTGATCGCGCCGGGATCGTCGCCCTGGGCGGCAACCACCCGCGGTGGCTGGGCGCCGACATCGGGCAGCGCCAGTTCTATCGGGTCCTCGACACGGTGCTCGGCGCCGGCGATAGATTCGAAAACACCACGGGCACTTTGGCGCCCCGCGCGGCCGTCCCCGCCGGCGCGATCGTCATCGCCTTCTCGACGTTGCTGGATACCGAATTCGCGCTCGCGCTGATCGATCTGCGCAGGCGCGGCCACGTCGTCATCGCCGTCGACATCCTTGACAGCACTCCGTTCGAGGGCGAGCAGGATCCGCTGGTGAATCGGATGTGGGCGCTGCAGCGTTCCGCCATGTACCGCGACATGGCCACCGTCGGCGTCGACATCGTGTTGTGGCATCAGGACGGCGGATTGGAGCAATCCATGGGTGTGCTCCCGGACCGCCGCCGGCGGGTGCGGGGGCGGCTCCGTGCCTAGCGGCGAGGCGGGCACGGTGCCGCGCCTGTGGGCCCCGGTGTTCTCCGTCGCGTTCGGTCTGCTGATGGTGGGTCTGGCCGCCGACGGCTCGCACGGGCCTGCGGTTGCCGCGTGGGTGGCGGCCCTGATCGCGGTGGCCGGGGGAGCGGTATATCGCCCTGCCGCAACGCTCGCCGTGTTGCTGGTGGTGGCCACCATCGCGCTGTCCGACCCGCCGCTGGTGTTCGTCGCGCTGTCCGGGCTGTGCGCCGCCGCGTATCTCGTGTGCCGCCACGCGGCCGGCGCGTCGGCCGGGGCGGTGCTGGGCAGCTGGCCGACCGTGGTTGGCGCGGTGGGTTTTACGTTCGCCGGGTTGGTCGCGACGGCATTCCCCCTGCAATTGCCGTGGTTGCCGTTGGCCGCACCGCTGGCGGCGCTGGCGGTCTACGTGCTGGCCGTGCGCCCGTTCCTGAGCTGAACTCAGTGCAGCAGTTGGGCGGCCCGATCGGCCAGGTCGAGCAGCGGCTGCGGGAAGATGCCCAACGCCACGGTGACCGCGGCGCACACCGCGATCGCCGCCTTGCTCAGAATGCCCGGGGCCACCACGTGCGGGGTGTCGTCGGTCGCCTCGGTGAAGAACATCGACACGATCACCCGCACGTAGAAGTAGGCGGCGATGCCGCTGGCGACGACACCGACGATCACCAGCGGCGCCGCGCCACCCTGGGCTGCGGCCTTGAACACGGCGAGCTTGCTGACGAAGCCGCTCGTCAGCGGAATGCCGGCGAAGGCCAGCAGGAACATCGAAAACATCACGCCCACAATGGGTGAGCGCTGCCCGAGCCCGGCCCAATGTGCCAGGGTGGCGTCCTCGACGCCGTCGGCGTCGCGGATCAGGCCGACGATGGCGAACGCGCCGACGGTGGAAAAGCTGTAGGCCAGCAGGTAGAACAGTGTGGACGAGAGGCCCGCCTGGTTGTCGGCGATGACGCCGGTGAGGATGAACCCGACGTGGGCGACCGACGAATAGGCCAGCATGCGCTTGACGTCGGTCTGGTTCACCGCCGTGATGGTGCCCACCGCCATGGTGAGGATCGAGATGGTCCACAGCACCGGCCGCCACTGATCGTGCAGCGGCGGCAGCGCGACATAGACCACCCGCAGCAGCGCGCCGAAGGCCGAGACCTTGGTAGCCGCCGCCATGAACCCGGTGATGGGGGTCGGCGCGCCCTGGTAGACGTCCGGAATCCACGAATGGAATGGCACCGCACCCACTTTGAACAGCAGGCCGACCGCCAGCAGCGCAACGCCCACGAGCGCCATCGAGGTGTCCCCGTGCGCCGCCAGCGCGTCCCGGATGCCGGTCAGCAGCAGCGTGCCGGTCGCGCCGTAGAGCAGCGCCACGCCGTAGAGGAAGAACGCCGAGGAGAACGCGCCCAGCAGGAAGTACTTCATCGCCGCCTCTTGCGACAGCAGGCGCCGATGCCGGGCCAGGCCGCACATGAGGTAAAGGGGCAGCGAAAGCACTTCCAGGGCAACGAACATCGTCAACAGGTCGTTGGACGCCGGGAACACCATCATGCCGCCGACGGACAGCATCAACAGCGGGAACAGCTCCGTCTGCGCGGCCCCGGCCCGCTCCGCGTCCCGCTCGGCGTCGCTGCCGGGAATCGCGGAGGCCTGCGGGGTGAACGAGTCGAGGCCGGCCGGGCGGGCGACTCCCACACCCGCGGCAACCTTGCTCTCCGCCTTGGCTTGCGTGCGTTCGGCGATGAAGATCACCGCCAGCACCGCGACCAGCAGCACCGTGCCCTGCAGGTAGAGGGTGGTTCGGTCGACGGCCATGGCGCCCAGCACCGTCGCGCGGCCGGAGGCCGGGATCGACTCGGCCACCTCCACGGTCGCGAGGAATGCCGCGACCAGGCCGGCCAGGGCCAGGGTCACCTGTGCGCCATAACGGATCCGCCTGGGCAGGAACGCTTCCGCGAGGACTCCCACCACCGCGACGCCGAACACGATGAGTGTCGGGCACAGCAGGAAGTACTCGATGCTCGGGGTGGGGAGGGTCATCATCGCGGTCCTTCGGCTGTCCGGGGTGCGCGGTTGACGGCCGGCACGCTCGGCGCGGGGTCGTGCTGGCCGATCGTGGTCATGGTGCTCTCGACGGCGGGGTTGATGATGTCGAGCACCGGCTTCGGGTAGACCCCGAGCACGAACAGCAGCGCGATCAACGGTGCAACCACGACCAATTCGCGCGCCCGCAGGTCGACGATCTTCTCGTTGCCGGTGGCCACCGGCCCCGTCATCATGCGCTGGTAGAGCCACAGCATGTAGATGGCGGAGAGCACCAGCGCGGTGACACCGAACGCGGCGGCCAGCCAGTACCGGTTGAATGTGCCCAACAGCACCAGGAATTCACTGATGAACGGTGCCAGGCCGGGCAGCGACAGGGTGGCCATGGCCGAGACGAGGAACGTGCCCGCCAGGACGGGCGCCACCTTCTGCACCCCGCCGTAATCGGCGATCTTGCGGCTGCCGTGCCGGGATATCAGGAATCCCGCGATCAGGAACACCGCCGCCGTGGACAGTCCGTGGTTGAGCATGTACAGCGTCGACCCGCTCTGCCCCTGGCTCGTCATCACGAAGATGCCCAGGATGATGAACCCGAAGTGGGAGATCGAGGTGTAGGCGATCAGGCGCATGACGTCCGTCTGCCCGATGGCCACGATCGCCCCGTAGATGACGCCGATGACAGCCAGCACGATGATGAGGGGGCGGAAATACGTTGAGGCGCCCGGGAACAGCTGCAGGCAGTAACGCAGCATGCCGAAGGTGCCGACCTTGTCCATCACGGCCATCATCAGCACCGCGGTCGCGGGGGTGGCCTCGACCGCGGCATCGGGCAGCCAGCGGTGGAAGGGCCACAGCGGCGCCTTGATGGCGAACGCGAACATGAAGCCCAGGAACAGCGCCTTGAACACCGCGGAGTCGGCGCCGTAGCGACCGGAGGCGACGCCGGCCACGATCTCGCGGAAGTCGAAGGTGCCCGAACCGTGCTGCGCGGTCACCACGTACAGCCCGATCACCGCGGCCAGCATGATCAGCCCGCCGAACAGGTTGTACAGCAAGAACTTCACCGCCGCGCGTGACCTGCCCGGACCGCTCCCGAAGCCTCCGATCAGGAAGTACATCGGGATGAGCATGGCCTCGAAGAACACGTAGAACAGCAGCACGTCGAGGGCGACCACGGAGATCAGCACCATCGACTCGATGGCCAGCGTCAGGGCGACGTAGGCGTGCACGCCGCGGGGGCTGCGCCCGCCACTTCGTGACGGGTCGTCACCGTCCCCGTCGTTCCAGCCGGCCACCTGCAACACCGGGATCAGCACCGCGGTGAGCAGCACCAGCACCACGGCGATGCCGTCCACGCCCAGGGAATAGGTGGCACCGAATGCCGGGATCCAGGAATGGCTTTCGACGAATTGGTACGTGCTGCCACCGGACTTGAAGCCCAGGGTGACGACGATCGCGACGGCCAGCGTCAGGACGCCGAAGACCAGGCCCGTCCACTTGGCGAGTCGGCGCAGCCCCGGCGGCAGGAGGATGACGAGCACCGAGCCGGCCAGCGGCACCAGCCACAGGACGCTCAGCCACGGAAGGTTGTTCACCACAGTTTCACCGCCAGGATCAGCGCGATCACCAGGACCGCGCCCGTCAGCATCGACAATGCGTAGTTGCGGGCGAAGCCGGTTTGCAGCCCCCGCAGGCGATTCGAAGTCCGGCCCACCAGCGCGGCCAGTGCGTTCACCGAGCCGTCGACGCCCGCGTTGTCGACGTCGACGAGCGCTTGGGTCAGTTCGGCTCCGGGGCGCATGAACACCTCCTCGTTGAAGGCGTCGCCGTAGAAGTCCCTGCGCGCGGCCGTCGTGACCGGCGACACGGAAAGCGGGGCCACCCGCGGGATTTCCGCTTTGGCGTACAACCGGTAGGCCACCGCGATCCCGATGGCGACGACGCCCAGCGCCAGGGCGGTGTTGACCCACACCGGGAAGGCGTGGGTGACCTCTTCGTGTTTCCCGACGACCGGCTCGAGCCAGCGCGCCAAGGTGCCCCGCCACGCCAGCAGCCCACCCGAGAACACCGAGCCGACGGCGAGCAGAATCATCGGCCAGGTCATCAGGGCGGGGGCCTCGTGGGGATGAATGCCTGGGCCCCAACGCTTTTTGCCGAAGAAGGTCATCAGCATCACGCGCGTCATGTAGAACGCGGTGACGCCCGCGCCCAGCAGCGCGGCCCCGCCCAGCACGTAACCGCGCGCGTCGCCGGCGCCCAGCGCGGCCTCGATGATCGCATCCTTGGAGAAGAAGCCCGCGAACGGCGGCACGCCGATGATCGCCAGATAGCCGAGACCGAAGGTGGCAAAGGTGATCGGTAGCGCCGCGCGCAGGCCGCCGTAGCGGCGCATGTCCTGTTCCTCGTGCATGGCGTGGATCACGGCGCCGGAGCCGAGGAACAACCCGGCCTTGAAGAACCCGTGGGTGAGCAGGTGCATGATCGCGAACGCGTAGCCGGCCGGGCCCAGCCCTGCGGCCAGCACCATGTAGCCGATCTGGCTCATCGTGGATGCCGCGAGCGCGCGCTTGATGTCGTCCTTGGCGCAGCCGATGAACGCGCCGAGCAGCAACGTGACGGCGCCGACGATCACGACCGCGGTTTGCGCGTCGGGCGCCAGGTTGTACAGCGGGTTGGACCGCACGATCAGGTAGACGCCGGCGGTCACCATGGTGGCGGCGTGGATCAGCGCGGACACCGGGGTGGGGCCCTCCATCGCGTCACCCAGCCAGGCCTGGAGCGGCACCTGCGCGGACTTGGCGCAGGCGCCCAACAGCAGCAGCAAGCCCATCGCCGTCAGCGCCCCGCGGCCCGCGGCGGGCGCCCCGGCGAACACCCCGGCGTAGGACAGCGTGCCGAAGGTGCTGAACATCAAGAACATTCCCAGCGCCAGCCCGGCGTCCCCGACGCGGTTCATCACGAAGGCCTTCTTGGCGGCCGTGGCCGCCGTTGGCTTGTGGTACCAGAACCCGATCAGCAGGTAGGAGGCCAGGCCCACGCCTTCCCAGCCGACGTAGAGCACCACGTAGTTGTCGGCGACCACCAGCAACAGCATCGAGGCCAGGAACAGGTTGAGGTAGCCGAAAAACCTTCGCCGGTCCGGGTCTTCGGCCATGTAGGCGACCGAATAGATGTGGATGAGCGACCCGACTCCCGAGATCAGCAGCACGAAACACACCGACAGCTGGTCGATTTGCAGGCCGAGGTCCACCTGCAGTTGGCCGACCGGGATCCAGGTGAACACCGTCTGGTGGATGACCCGGTCCTCGGCGCCGCGGCCGAGCAGCTCGCTCAGCAGGCTCAGGCCGACGCCGAACGCCGCGAGCGCGGTGGCGCAGCCCAGCCAGTGGCCCCAGGCGTCGGTGCGTCGGCCGCCGAACAACAGGATCGCGGCACCCGCCAGCGGCAGCGCCACCAGCAGCCAGGTGTAGTGAGTCATGTTGGCCCCATATTGGCGATGTCAGCCTTTGAGTAGGTTCGCGTCGTCCACCGACGCCGATTTGCGGGCACGAAAAATCGTCATGATGATGGCCAGCCCGACGACGACCTCGCACGCGGCCACCACCATCGTGAAGAACGCGATCATCTGGCCGTCCAGGTGGCCGTGCATCCGTGCGAACGTGACAAAGGCCAGGTTGACCGCGTTCAGCATCAGCTCGACGCACATGAACATCACGATGGCGTTGCGTCGCAACAGCACACCCGAGGCTCCGATGGTGAACAGCAGGGCCGAAAGGTAAAGGTAATTGGCCGGATTCACGAGGTGCCACCTTTGATCGCCTGGCGGGAGGGGGTTGCCTTTCCGTCGGCGCCGCGGCTGCGCAGGATCGGCGACACCGACAGCTCCGAGTACGACCCGTCCGGCAGCAGCGCTGCCACGTCGACGGCGTTGTGGCGCGCGTAGACGCCCGGGCTGGGCATCGGGGTCGGGTGCCCGCCGGGCTGGAACCGCTCCTGCGACAGCTCCCGCTGCGTCTTGCGGCGCTCGAAGCGTTCGCGGTGGGCCAGCACCATCGCGCCGATGGCCGCGGTGATCAGCAGCGCGCTGGTGAGTTCGAACGCCCAGACGTACCGCGAGAAGATCAGCGCCGCAAGCCCTTCCACGTTGCCGTTGGCGTTGGCGGTGGTCAGGCCCGCGAAGCCGACGGTCGCGGCTGCTC
>NZ_LZIX01000023.1:0-1073 GCF_001666955.1 Mycobacterium sp. E735
GCGGGCACTGGGGGGGGGCCCCCCCCCCCCCGGGGTGGTGGAGGACCGCGAGGGCGCGGTGGGTGCCGCGCACGGTGTGGAGGTTGGTGCGGAAGGTGATGGTGTCGTCGGTATCGCGTTGCAGGGTGCCGGCGCTGACGTATTTGCTTCCGTGCTGGGCGGTGTGCAGGGTGTCGAGTATGGCTTGGGTGAGCAGGGGGTGTGCGCTGATTTCGATGAAGGTGTGGTGGTCGGTGCCGGCGTGGGCGATGGCTTGGTGGAAGTGGACGGGGTTGCGCATGTTGGTGGCCCAGTGGTCGGCGTCGAAGACCGGGCGGGTGTCGAGGTCGGGGTAGGTGGTGGAGATGATCGGGATGCGTGGCGGTTGGGGGGTCAGGTCGGCCAGTTCCGCGCGCATCGGGGGTTGCAGGGGGTCCATGGCCGGGTTGTGCGGGGAGACTTCGATGTTGACCCGGCTGGCGAACCGGTTGTGGGCGCGGACCTCGGCGATGAGCTGATCGATCTGGTCGGTGGGTCCGGCGATGACGGTTTGGCGGGGGGAGTTGTAGATGCCCAGGGTGATTTCGGGGTGCTCGGCGATCAGCGCCTCGGTGGCGGGCGCGTCGAGCTCCAGCAGGGCCATGCCGCCGTGCCCGGACAGCGGGGCCATCAACCGCGATCGCGTCGCGGTCACCCGCAATCCCTGGGCGGGCGTGAGCGCACCGGCCACCACGGCGGCGGCGACTTCGCCCATGGAGTGGCCGATGACCAGGTCGGGGGTGATGCCGTGGGCGCGCCACAGCGCGGTCAGCGCCAGCTGCATGCCGATCAGGCCCAGCTGGATCTGTTCGATGCCGACCAGTTCGCTGCCGGTGGCGATCACCTCGCGCAGCGAAAACCCGGCCTGGGCAACGAAATCGGGCTCCAACTCGTCGACCGCCGCGGCGAAGGCCGGCTCGTCGGCCAGCAGCAGGCGGCCCATGCCGGCCCACTGCGACCCGCGCCCGGAGTAGACGAACACCGTGCCCGGCCCGACCGCGCCCTCGCGGGGCAACACCACCCCGGGGGCGTGCTGGCCACCCCCCAGTGCCCGC
>NZ_LZIX01000024.1:0-15826 GCF_001666955.1 Mycobacterium sp. E735
GCTGGTGGCCACGCAGCTGGCCAAGGCGCTGACCGACCCGGCGGCCGCCGCCGCGCTCGCCGAACTGGACGCCGTCCTGCTCGGCGGCGGCCCGGCCCCGCAGGGGGTGCTCGACGCCGCCGCGGCGGCCGGCGTCGCCGTGGTGCGCACCTACGGGATGAGCGAAACCGCGGGCGGTTGCGTGTACGACGGCGTGCCGCTGGACGGCGTCCAGTTCGGCGAGCGCGGCGGCGGCCGCCGGGTCGGTCAGCGCCTTGGCCAGCTGCGTGGCCACCAGCGAGGTGTATCGCCGGCCCGATCCCAATCGTCCTATCGCGCTGGGTAATTCGGCGACATCGAAGCCTGCGGAGACGTCCAGCTCGACGGGCGGCGAGCCGGCCAGCGCGCTGCGCACCAGCACCTGCAGCCCGGCGATGTGATGCGGCGGCAGCGCCAGCAGCCAGCGGCCCGGGCCGCCGAGGCGGTCATGGGTGGCCGTCGCGCTGGCCGTCAACGCGGTCGCGCTGAGCAGCGCCCCCTTGGGGGCGCCCGTGGTCCCCGACGTCGTCACCACCAGGGCGACGTCGTCGTCGATGGGTTCACCGACCCGCAGCCCGGCCGTCAGCTCCTCCGAGCCGGGCGCGAGCGCGACCAGAGCGGGGTCGCGCCCGTCCAGCACGCGTTCCAGGGCGGGTAACAGCGACGAGACGGCCGAGCCCGGCGGGACGGTGAGTGCGCGCAGTAGGGCTATGCGGGGTCCTCGACCTCGTCCGCGTCGTCGAACGGCCACCCCTGGGCCGCCAACCGCACCCGCACCCGCTCGACGTCGTCGGGCGAGGGCAGGTTGTCGGTGATCTGTGTGATCAGCACGCCGATGTCGACATCGTCGAACTCGCCCCGGCTGATCAGCTCGCAGGCGACGGCCTTGACCTCGTGGTTGGACAGCCGGCGGGCCAGCAGCGCGAGCACCGGGAAGGTGTCCGTCGGCGGGACGCCTTCCGGGTATCCCGCGCGCAGCCACGAGACGATCGAATTGAGAAATCCGTTCACGCTGGTACAGCTCCCCCCGGTGTCCGGCTCGGTGACGCGGTGGGCATCATTCGATGCTACTTGGGCTTGGCTCCGAGGAAGGCGACACCGGTGTGGTGGGCGATGAAGTCCCGGGAGATGTACGCCAGGGCGAAGGCGATCGCCACGATCACCACCGCATAGATCAGCCAGGCGAGCGCCAGCAGTGCCGGATTCTTCTGTGACGAGCCGCCCTCGGTGCCGGCCTGCCCGGCGCCCACCGCGTGGAATCGCAGCCCCAGGGCGAACAGCCCCGGCAAGGCGGCGCCGGCCAGCATCGAGAAGAGCAGGATCTTGAGGGAGGCCTGGTAGTTGAACCAATCGCCGAAGTGACTCATCAAGCGTTCGCCTTCATCGTGGGGTCGTCGGAGTCGTACCGGCCGGTCGTGCCGCTGCCGTTCGTCGGGGGAACGCTCGATGGCGGCCGGTGCTCGGCGGAGTCCTCCAGCCCGGCGGTCAGGTCGCCCTTCCATTCGGCGTTGACGTTGTTGTGGTCGACCTTGACCTTGCGCGACCGGATGTAGATGGTGGCGGAGACCGCGACCAGCAGCGCGAAGCCGACGATGGCGCCGGGGTAGCCGCCGATCAGGTGCACGATCCAGTAGGTGACGGCACCGACCAGCCCGGCCAGCGGCAGCGTCACCAGCCAGGCGACGCCCATGCGGCCGGCGACTCCCCAGCGGACCTCGCCGCCGGGCTTGCCGAGCCCGCTGCCCAGCACCGAGCCGGTGCACACCTGCGTGGTCGACAGCGCGTAGCCGAAGTGGGCCGACAGCAAAATCACCGCGGCCGAGGAGGACTCGGCCGCCATGCCCTGCGGCGACTGGATCTCGACCAGGCCCTTGCCCAGCGTGCGGATGATCCGCCAGCCGCCCAGGTAAGTGCCCAACGCCATCGACACCGCGCAACCGACGATGACCCACAGCGGCGGCATGGAGGCGTTCTTGCTGACCGAGCCGTAGGACATCAGCGCCAGGAAGATGATGCCCATCGTCTTCTGGGCGTCGTTGGTGCCGTGCGCCAGCGAGACCAGCGACGCCGACCCCCATTGGCCGTACCGGAAGCCGGCCTCGGTGCGCTTGGTGGGGATGCCGCGGGTGATCCGGTACACCAGCCAGGTCGCCACCGCCCCGACCACGATGGCCAGGATCGCGGAAACGACGGCGGGGATGATCGCCTTGGAGACCACGCCCTTCCAGATCACCCCGTGCGCGCCGACGGCCGCGATGGTGGCGCCGACGATGCCGCCGATCAGGGCGTGCGACGAGCTCGAAGGGATGCCGAGGAGCCAGGTCAGCAGGTTCCACACGATGCCGCCGACCAGGCCCGCGAAGACCAGCTCGAGCGTCACGATGTGCCCGTCGATCAAGCCCTTGGCAATCGTGGCGGCGACGGCGGTGGACATGAACGCGCCCACGAGATTGAGCACCGCGGACAGCGCGACGGCCGCCTTGGGCTTGAGCGCGCCGCTGGCGATCGAGGTCGCCATCGCGTTGCCGGTGTCGTGGAAGCCGTTCGTGAAATCGAAAGCCAGTGCCGTGATTACGACAATGATCAGAAGGAACAATTGGATGTTCACAGCGCCCGATTCTGGTGGTAGGGGGATTCCATTGTCGAATGCAGCAAGACCCGAATCGCGGATGTACCTAGACTCGTCGCCAGATGTTACCTCTCAGTTAACCGGACTTTCCCGCTCGTTCACCCCGGGTGTCGCGCCGTAACGGGTGGTCCGGCGGGATCTGGACGAAGATCAGCGTGATTCCGTCCGGGTCGGTCACGTGCATTTCGTATAGGCCCCATGGCTCTTGGCGCGCCTCGCGGGCGATCGCCACGCCCCGGCTCTGCAACTCGGCCTGGGTGGCCTCGATGTCGCGCACCTGCAGCCACAGCGCGCCGGGGAAGGGGCCGCGGGAGTGGTCCGGTGATCCGTAGCCGGCGAGCTCCAGCAACGACTGGCCCGCGAAAAACACTGTGCCGCCGCCGTACTCGCGGGCTATCGCGAGCCCGATCTGGTCCCGGTAGAAGGCCAACGACTGCTGATAGTCCGCCGGCCGGAACAGCATCCGGCTGGCCAGGATCTCCATAGCGTCGTGTCTATCACGTCGCTGTGGGCTCAGTCGCCTTCCGCGCGATTCGGCTGGATCCGCTGCCGCTGCATGAGCGTGTTGACCAGCCGGGGGCCGAAGGTGTCCAGGGCCTTGGCCGCGATCGCCATCCGCGGCGCGATCCGCACCGGCCGGGTGCGGGCCGCGGTCAGCATCCATTCGGCGGCCTCCTCCGACGTGAGCGCCGGCATGCCCTCGTACGCCTTCGTCGGCGCGATCATCGGCGTGGCCACCAGCGGGTAGTACAGCGTCGTCGAATGCACACCCTTGGGGCCCCACTCCGTCTCCACGACGCGGCTCACCGCCGACAGCGCCGCCTTCGACGCGTTGTAGACCGCGAACAGCGGCGACGCCTCCGACAGCACTCCCCAGGTGGAGACGTTGATGACGTGACCGTCGCCCCGTTCGAGCATCCCGGGCGCCAGCCCGCGGATCAGCCGCAGCGGCGCGTAGTAGTTGAGCGTGATGGTCCGTTCGACGTCGTGCCAGCGCTCCAGCGACTCGGCCAGCGGCCGCCGGATCGAACGGCCGGCGTTGTTGATCAGGATGTCGACCCCGCCGAGGCGCTTTTCGACGTCGGCGACCAGCGCGTCGACGGCGTCCATGTCGGAAACGTCGCACGGCAATGCGACCGCGCTGCCGCCCGCCCCGGTGATCCGTTCCGCGAGCGCGTCGAGCAGGTCCTCACGCCGGGCGACGACGGCGACCGTCGCGCCCTCGCGGGCCAGCAGTTCGGCCGCGGCCTCGCCGATGCCCGACGACGCCCCGGTGAGCAGGATGCGCTTGCCGTCGAGGTCGACCGGCTTGATGGCGGGCCGGTTGACCAAGACCTGCGGGGCCATCGGCGGCCGCATGGTGGCCAGCACCAGCTGATCGGTGAAACGGCGAAGGGGACTCTTGCTCACGGGGGGAGTCTAGGGGCGGGCGCGCATTGGCCGAGCGTCACGCCAGCGTGGCGTTGGCCGTCGAGCGTCACGCCAGCGTGACCCTCCTAAATCGTGACCCTCCTAGAAGTAGCGGGGGAACCGGCTCCAGTCGGGCGGCCGCTTCTCCAGGAAGGCGTCGCGGCCCTCGACTGCCTCGTCGGTCATGTACGCGAGCCGGGTGGCCTCACCCGCGAACAGCTGCTGACCCACCAGCCCGTCGTCGAGCAGGTTGAAGGCGAACTTGAGCATCCGTTGCGCCTGAGGCGATTTGGCGTTGATCTCGGCCGCCCACTCGATGCCCGCCCGCTCCAGGTCGGCGTGGTCGATGACGGCGTTGACCGCGCCCATCTGGTGCATCTGCTCGGCGGTGTACGCGCGGCCGAGGAAGAAGATCTCGCGGGCGAACTTCTGGCCCACCTGGCGCGCCAGATACGCGCTGCCGTAGCCGCCGTCGAAGCTGCCGACGTCGGCGTCGGTCTGCTTGAACCGGGCGTGCTCGCGGCTGGCCAGGGTGAGGTCGCACACCACGTGCAGGCTGTGCCCGCCGCCGGCCGCCCACCCGTTGACCAGGCAGATGACCACCTTGGGCATGAACCGGATCAGCCGCTGCACCTCGAGGATGTGCAGCCGCCCGGCGCGGGCGGTGTCCACGGTGTCCGCCGTGTCGCCGCTTGCGTACTGGTAACCGCTGCGCCCGCGGATGCGCTGGTCGCCGCCGGAGCAGAACGCCCAGCCGCCGTCCTTGGGCGACGGGCCGTTACCGGTCAGCAGGACCACCCCGACGTCGGGGGACATCCGGGCGTGGTCGAGCACGCGGTAGAGCTCGTCGACGGTGTGCGGACGGAACGCGTTGCGCACCTCGGGCCGGTCGAACGCCACCCGGACCGTCGCGTCGGTGACGTGGCGGTGATAGGTGATGTCGATCAGCCCGTCGAACCCGTCCACGGGCCGCCAGGCCGTCGCGTCAAAGGGATTGTCGCTCATGGCGTTTCAATCGGCTCGAAGCGAAACACCGCGCAGCGGCCGGCCAGGGCCTCGAACTCCTCGGGGCGGCCCTCGGTGACCAGCCCCGCCCGCTTCATGAAGCCGACGCCCGTCGGCACCTCGGTCGGAAAGAGCCGCAGGATCGGACGCGCGTCCTCGGCCGGCAGCTCGGCCACCCGCACCTTCTGCACGTGCCGGCCGCGCGCGATCGTCGCCTCACCGGCGGCCCGCACGTTGGCGACCCAGTCGGCGCCCGGGAACCCGGCGACGACGTACTGCCGGCCGTCGACCGTCATCGGGGTCACCGGGGTCGAGCGCGGCGCTCCGGACTTGCGGCCCTTCACCGTCAGCACGACGGGGCTCTCGCCGCCGAAACTCATACCCAGCCGCGACATCTGGATGAAGACCTTGTTGGCCGGCTTCAGCCACCACGGCGGTTTGATCGATTTGCCGCTTCCCATACTCAGCGACGTTACCTCTGGACGGACTCCACACGATGGGGCTGGGGCTCGGTTGTGCCGATGGCGTCCAGCCTTTCCAGCGCCTCGGCATCCAGGGTGACGTCGCCGGCGCCGAGGTTTTCCTCGAGGTGCCCGACGGATCGCGTGCCCGGGATCAGCAACGTGTTCGGCGCGTGCGCCAGCAGCCACGCCAAGCCGACCTGGGCGCCGGTGACCCCGAGCCGGCCGGCGATCTCGGCCACCACCGGATGGTCGGCGACCTTCGGGAAACCGGGAAACGACGATCCCAGCGGGAAGTAGGGCACCCACGCGACACCCGCTGCGGCGCAGAGCTGCAACGTGTCCTCCTGCGAGCGGTCCAGCGCGCTGTAAGCGTTCTGTACGCAGACGATGCCCGCCGGCAGCGCGCGCCGCACCACGTCCACCGGCACGGCGCTGATGCCGATCGCGCCGATCTTGCCCTCGTCGCGCAGCGCGATCATCTCGGCGAGCTGGTCGTCGACGTCCACCTGCTGATCGCCCTCGGCGGCCACGCCGGGGCCGAGGTCCATGCGCCGCAGGTTGACCACCGGGACGCAGTCCAGGCCGAGCTGACGCAGGTCGTCCTCGACCGCGGCGCGCAGCTCGGCGGGCTTTTGCGCCGCCGCCAGCGGCATGGGCTGTTCGCCGGTGAAGCGCGCGCCGACCTTGCTGACGATGACGAGGTCGTCGGCGTAGGGGAACAGCGCCGCCCGGATCCGCCGGTTCACCTCGCCCGGGCCGTAGAACGACGCCGTGTCGACGTGGTTGACCCCGAGCTCGACCGCGCGGCGCAGCACCGCGGCCGCGTCCTCGACGGATGGGGCCTCGAACAACTGCATTGCGCCGTAGCCGATGCGCGCGACGGTCGACCCGCCGATGCTGCCGGGACCGCCGGGCCGTGGTGTGTCCGTCATGAGTGCTCCCTCGTGCCACACTGGAGAAGATGCGGAGGGTCCTCCGCTTATTTGAGCGTAGCAGAAACGGAGGAGCCTCCGCTTGGCCGAGATCCGATCGGACGCGCGCCGCAATCGCGAGCGGCTAATCGAGGTGGCGACGGCGGCGTTCGCCACCGCCGACGGGCGACCGGTGTCGCTGGAGGCCATCGCCCGCGAGGCGGGCGTCGGGATCGGCACGCTCTACCGCCATTTCCCGAATCGAGAGGCGCTGGTGGAGGCGATCTACCGAGCCGAACTCGACGAAGTGGCCGCGACGGCCGAACGGCTGCTCAAGCGCCACCCGTCCGAGACGGCGTTGCGCCGCTGGATGGACCGCTACGCGTCATTCGTGGCCGCCAAGCGTGGGATGGCGGAGTCGTTGCAGGCGATCTTCGCCTCCGGCGCAATGCAGGCCAACCAGACTCGGGACAGCATCGTCGGCGCGGTCGACCTGCTGTTGCGGGCCGGCGCCGAGGACGGCAGCCTGCGCGCCGACGTGCAGGCCGACGACGTGGTGTCGAGCCTGATCGGCATCTTTTTGGCCAGCGGCTCGCCTGAGCAGACCGGCCGCATGCTCGACCTGCTCGTCGCCGGCATCGCCGCCGCCTGATCACCGAGAGTCACGCCAGCGTGACGGCAGCCGGCGAGCGCCACGCTGGCGTGACGCTCGAGCCGAAAGACTCAGCCGACGGCGCGGTCGGCGCCCTCCCAGAACCGCGCGCGGACGGCCTTCTTGTCCGGCTTGCCCAGCGCGGTCACCGGCACCGAGTCGACGACGATCACCTGCTTGGGCGATTGCACCGAACCCTTGCGCTCCTTGACGGCGGACTGGATCTCGACGGTCACCCGCGCCACCGACTCCTCATCGGAGGGGTGGTCGGGCCGCAGCACGATCACGGCGGTGACGGCCTCGCCCCACTTCTCGTCCGGGGTGCCGATCACGCACACCTGCGCGACGGCCGGGTGCTCGGCGACGACGTCCTCGACCTCGCGCGGGAACACGTTGAACCCGCCGGTGACGATCATGTCCTTGACCCGGTCGACGATGAACCAGAAGCCGTCCTCGTCCTCGCGGGCCATGTCACCGGTGTGCAACCAGCCGTCCTCGAACGTCTTGGCCGTCTCCTCCGGCAGGTTCCAGTACCCGCCGCTCAAAAGCGGCCCGGACACGCAGATCTCGCCGACCTCGCCCTGCGGCACCGGCTTTCCGTCGGCGCCCAGCAGCGCCGTGCGGGCGAACAGGGTGGGCCGCCCGCAGGAGGTGAGCCGCTTCTCGTCGTGGTCCTTCTTGGCCAGGTACGAGATCACCATCGGGGCCTCGGACTGCCCGTAGTACTGGGCGAAGATCGGCCCGAAGCGGCGGATGGCCTCGGCCAGCCGCACCGGGTTCATCGCCGAGGCGCCGTAATAGACCGTCTCCAGCGACGACAGGTCACGGGTGTGCGAATCCGGGTGGTCCATCAGCGCGTAGATCATCGACGGCACCAGCATGGTCGCGGTGATCTTCTGTTCCTCGATCACCCGCAGCACCTCGGCGGGGTCGAACTTGGTCAGCACCACCAGCTCGCCCCCCTTGATGATCGTCGGCACGAAGAACGCCGCCCCGGCATGCGACAGCGGGGTGCACATCAAAAAGCGCGGGTTCTCCGGCCACTCCCACTCGGCTAACTGGATCGTGGTCATCGTGGTGATCGACTGCGCGGTGCCCAGCACGCCCTTGGGCTTGCCAGTGGTTCCACCGGTGTAGGCCATCCCCCCGATGTGATCGGGCGGCAACTCGGCCGCCACCAACGGCTTCGGCGGATACTTCGCCGCCTCGGCCACCAGGTCCACCGCGGAATCCCCGAGCGCCTCGGGGACCGGCCCGATGGTCAGGACCTGCTTGAGGCCGGGCACCTTCTCCAGCAGGCCCAGCGCCCGCTCGACGAACATCGGGTTGGGGTCGATGATCAGCGACGTCACGCCGGCGTCGTTCAGCACGTAGGCGTGGTCGTCCAGGGAGCCCAGCGGATGCAGGGCCACCCGCCGGTAGCCCTGGGTCTGGCCGGCGCCGATGATCATCAAAACCTCGGGCCGGTTCAGCGACAGCAGCCCGACGGTCGCGCCGGTGCCCGCACCGAGCGCCTCGAACGCCTGGATGTACTGGCTGATCCGCTCGGCGAGCTGTCCGCCGGTCAGCGTGGTGTCGCCGAGGTATAGCACCGGCTTGTCCTTGTTGCGCTTGAGCGCACCGACGGTCAGGTGTCCGGAATGAATGGGATGGCGCAGCAGCTCGTCACTCATGTGGCCAAGACTAGAACGTGTTGCAGTTTTAGTCAGCCACCCCCTCGAAAGACGCCTAGGGGTCGGGCTGGGCAAGTATGCGCTGCCACCGTTGTCGTCCCCTTGCCGTGAGGCCGACGTCGCGGGTGTCGGGCCACTCCTCGATTTCCGCGATTGTCTGTTCGCACCATGCGATGACATTTCGGTAGAACTCGGCGATGAACGTCGCCTCGGGTTCCACGAGGTGAAGCCGCTCCGGAAAAGGTCCACCCGTGTGCAGGAGCTCTTCGATGAGCGCCTTGCCCTTGGCATGCATCTCGCGCGCCTCGCGGGCGGTGGCTTCGAGTGACTCGCGCAGGTCGTGCTTGGTTGCCTGGTCTCCGAGAAACAGCCGGAGGAATCCCTCCGCTTCGACCACCGGCACGGCCGGCTGGGTGCCGAACCAGTCCTCAAGTGCCGCACGGCCTTCCGGGGTGATGGTGTACCGAGTGCGTTGACGGCGACGGCCCTCGACTGTCTCGGCGCTGGCGTGACCGCGCTCGACGAGCCGCTTGAGCTCCGCGTACAGGTGAGCCTCCGACCGCGGCCAAAAGAAGTGCACGCCGCGTTTGATCTGGGCGACGATCTCGTACGCCGTCCACGATCTGATGCCGAGCAGACCGAGAAGCGCGAAAGATGTCGTGGTGGGTTTCGAGGCCATCCCTTGACAATACTCAATCCTGGAGTAATTTACCTCCAAACTGGAGTATTGGAGGTGCAGGATGAACGACACCGACCACGTCGCGCTTGTCGACACCACCCGCGACGAACTGAGGGATCGCATCGGGCGGGCGCGGGACCGCTTCGACCGGTTGATCCGCACCGCCGACCCGCATGCCCCCGTTCCCGGCTTGGACTGGACTGTTCAGCAGGTCGTCGCTCACGTGCTATCGGTCGCGCACCGCTACCAGGCGTTTGCTGAAGGACGGGACTTCCGCCGCGCCGCCTACCCGCGCGAATTGGACGAAATCAACCGCGTCGAGCTCAACGCGTTGTTGGCGCCAGTCGGCGAAATCGCCGACCAGATCAGCGATCTCGCCCCCGTCATGGACGCGTTCTTCGATACTTGCTCGAACGACCTTGTGTACGAGGCCCATTGCGGCGCCTTCGCGGACGGCATCACGCTGCAGACGAACTGGCTCGGTGAGTTGATCCTCCACGGGCGGGACGTCGCGCGGGCGACCAGGACGCCGTGGGAGGTTGAGGAACGCGACATGCTGCTCATCGCACGCGGTCTCATGCAGCTTGGCGAGGGGCCGGGATACGTGCGCGCGGGGTTGCCCGCCGGCACCGATGTCTGTGTCGCCTTCAAGCTCCCCGGTGCGCGCCCTTATGTGATCCGTATTCACGACGGTGCCGCGGAAATGCGCGAGCGCCGGCCCGCGGATCGCCCCGACGCCGTGCTCAGGATGCCCGCTTCGACATTGTGCGACATGCTCTACCAGCGCATCGGTCCGCTGACCGCTGCTCGCAGGGGCCTGATGATCGTCGGCGGGCGCCGGCCGTGGAAGGCACTCAAGCTGCAGTCCTGTTTCGAACGCCTCTGACACCCCGGAGCACTAGCATCCCTGCACATGGCCGCTGCAGATCTCGTCGTCACCGGAACCGTACTGACCGTCGACGAAAAACGGCCCACCGCCGAGGCGCTCGCCGTCGCCGACGGCCGCATCGTCGCCGTCGGCAGCCGGTCGGAAATGAACGACCACATCGGGCCCGACACCAAAACGCTCGATTTCGGGGACGGCTGCGTCATGCCGGGATTCGTTGAGGCGCATGGCCATCCGCTGATGGAGGCGCTGGCGCTGTCGGACCGGATCGTCGACATCCGGCCTGTCACGTTGCCGGCCGCCGACGACGTCGTCGCCGCGGTGCGGCGCGAGGTCGCCGCCAGGGGAGCGGACGGCGCCTACCTGAACGGCTGGGACCCGCTGCTGCAGTCCGGGTTGCCGCAGCCGACGCTGGCGTGGCTGGACGAGATCGCGCCGGACGGGCCGCTGATCATCATCCACAACTCCGGGCACAAGGCGTACTTCAACTCGCACGCGGCCCGCCGCGCCGGCCTGACCCGCGACACCGCCGATCCCAAGGGCGCGCGGTATGGCCGCGACGTGCACGGCGAGCTGGACGGCAGCGCTGAGGAGACCGGCGCGGTGTTCCCGCTGCTGGCCGGGGCCATCGCGCCCGGCGACTACCCGGCGATGCTGCTCGCCGAATGCGCGCGGCTCAACCGCGCCGGCCTGACCACCTGCTCCGAGATGGCCTTCGACCCGGCGTTCGGGCCGGTGGTCGAGCGGCTGCGCGACCAGCTGACGGTCCGGTTGCGCACCTACGAGATCTCCAACCCGCAGATGCGCACCGACGCCACCCCCGGCCAGGGCGACGACATGCTGCGCCAGGTCGGCATCAAGATCTGGGTCGACGGCTCGCCGTGGGTCGGCAACATCGCCCTGTCCTTCCCCTACCTGGACACCGACGCCACCCGCACCATCGGCGTGCCGCCCGGTTCCTGCGGGCACGCCAACTACACCCGCGAACAGCTGAGCGAAATCGTCGGCGCCTACTTCCCGCTGGGCTGGCCGATGGCCTGCCACGTACAGGGCGACGCCGGGGTGGACACCATCCTCGACGTCTACGAGGAGGCCCTGCGCCGACACCCCCGCGACGACCACCGGCTGCGGCTCGAGCACGTCGGCGCCATCCGGCCCGAGCAGCTGCGGCGCGCCGCCGACCTCGGGGTCACCTGCAGCATCTTCGTGGACCAGATCCACTACTGGGGCGACATCATCGTCGACGGCCTGTTCGGTGCCGAGCGCGGATCCCGTTGGATGCCAGCCGGTTCCGCGGTCGCGACCGGCATGCGCATCTCGTTGCACAACGACCCCCCGGTCACGCCCGAGGAGCCGCTGCGCAACATCAGCGTCGCGGTCACGCGCACGGCGCCCAGCGGCCGGGTGCTGGCGCCCGAGGAGCGGTTGACCGTCGAGCAGGCCATCCGCGCGCAGACCATCGACGCGGCCTGGCAGTTGTTCGCCGACGACGTGACCGGCTCGCTGGAGGTGGGCAAGTACGCCGACCTGGTGGTGCTGTCGGCCGATCCGCGGACCGTGCCGCCCGAGCAGATCGCTGATCTGGACGTGCGCGCGACGTTTCTCGCGGGCCGCCAGGTCTACGGGCAGTGACGCCCACGCGCCCGCCCCGCCTGCAAGACCTCTTGGACCGCCTGCACGTGGTCGCGTTGCCGATGCGGGTGCGGTTCCGCGGCATCACCACCCGCGAGGTCGCGCTGATCGAGGGCCCCGCGGGCTGGGGCGAGTTCGGCGCCTTCCTGGAGTACGCCCCGCCGGAGGCCGCGCACTGGCTGGCGGCCGGCATCGAGGCCGCCTACCGCCCGCCACCGCCGCCGCGCCGGGACCGCATCCCGATCAACGCCACCGTCCCGGCCGTCGACGCCGCCCGGGTGGGCGAGGTGCTGGCCCGATTCCCGGGCGCCCGCACGGCCAAGGTGAAGGTCGCCGAGCCCGGCCAGACCCTGGCCGACGACGTGGACCGGGTCAACGCCGTGCGCGACCTCGTGCCGACCGTGCGCGTGGACGCCAACGGCGGCTGGAGCGTCGAGCAGGCGGTGCGAGCAGCTCAAGCCCTGACCGCCGACGGCCCGCTGGAATACCTCGAACAACCCTGCGCGACCGTCGAGGAACTCGCGGCGCTGCGCCGGCGGCCAGAGCTGCCGGACGTGCCGATCGCCGCCGACGAAAGCATCCGCAAGGCCGACGACCCGCTCGCGGTCGTCCGCGCCCGCGCCGCCGATATCGCGGTGCTCAAAGTCGCTCCGCTGGGCGGTATTTCGCCCATGCTCTCGATCGCCGCGCAGATCGACATCCCGGTCGTGGTGTCCAGCGCGATCGACTCGGCGGTGGGCATCGCGGCCGGGCTGGCCGCCGCGGCGGCGTTGCCGGTGTTGCGCCACGCGTGTGGGCTGGGCACCGGCGGGTTGTTCGTCGAGGACGTGGCCGAGGTCGCAGCGCCCGTCGACGGCACCCTGGCGGCGGGGGCGGTGACCCCGGATCCGGCGCGGTTGCGGGCCCTGGCCGCGCCCCCGGAGCGGCGGCAGTGGTGGATCGACCGGGTCACGGCCTGCCACCCGCTCCTTGTACCGTCGTCCGAGTGATCAACCTGGCTTACGACGACCGCGGCTCCGGCGAGCCGGTGGTGTTCATCAGCGGCCACGGCGGTGCCGGGCGGACCTGGCACCCGTATCAGCTCCCCGCGTTCCTGGCCGCCGGCTACCGCGTCATCACTTTCGACAACCGCGGAATCGGTGCCACCGAGAACGCGCAGGGTTTCACCACGCAAACGATGGTGGCCGACACCGCGGCGCTGATCGAGGGCCTCGACGCCGCCCCGGCCCGCATCGTGGGGATGTCGATGGGGGCGTTCATCGCCCAGGAGCTCATGCTCGCCCGGCCCGAATTGGTCAGCTCCGCGGTGTTGATGGGCACCCGGGGCCGGATGGACAAGGCGCGCCAGTTCTTCCGCGACGCCGAGGCCGAGCTCGCCGACGCCGGGGTCCAGCTGCCGAACTCCTACGACGCCAAAATCCGCCTGCTGGAGAACTTCTCGCGCAAGACGCTCAACGACGACGTCGCCGTCGCGGACTGGATCGCGATGTTCTCCATGTGGCCGATCAAGTCCACCCCGGGCACCCGCTGCCAGCTGGACGTCGCCCCGTACACCAACCGGCTGCCGGCCTACCGCAGCATCGCGACGCCGGTGCTGGTGATCGGCTTCTCCGACGACGTGCTGACACCGCCCTACCTGGGGCGTGAGGTCGCCGACGCGCTGCCCAACGGGCGATACGTGCAGATTCCCGACGCCGGCCACCTCGGGTTCTTCGAACGCCCGGACGCCGTCAACGAGGCGGCGCTGAAGTTCTTCGCCGGCAACTGAGGGCGCGCCCAACGTCGGCTTTCCGGGCGAATTCCGGGCGGACCAGCCCGCCAACTCCACGTTCGGCCGCCGGTCGGCGGGCTGTGACAGGCTGTAGGAGTGAACCCCTCGACGACTCAGGCCCGCGTCGTCGTTGACGAGCTGATTCGCGGCGGCGTCCGCGACGTGGTGCTGTGCCCCGGGTCGCGCAACGCGCCGCTGGCCTTCGCGCTGCACGACGCCGACCGCGCCGGCCGGATCCGGCTGCACGTCCGCATCGACGAGCGCACCGCCGGCTACCTGGCCATCGGGCTGGCGATCGCCGCCGGCGCCCCGGTGTGTGTCGCGATGACGTCGGGCACCGCCGTTGCCAACCTGGGGCCGGCCGTGGTGGAGGCCAACTACGCGCGGGTGCCGCTGATCGTGCTGTCGGCCAACCGGCCCTACGAGATGCTGGGCACCGGGGCCAACCAGACCATGGAGCAGCTGGGTTACTTCGGCACCCAGGTCCGCGCCGCTATCAGCCTGGGCCTGGCCGAGGACGCACCCGAGCGGCTGGAGTCCTTCAACGCGACGTGGCGATCGGCCACCTGCCGGGTCCTGGCGGCGGCGACGGGATCCCGCACCGCCAACGCCGGCCCGGTGCAGTTCGACATCCCGCTGCGCGAGCCCCTGGTGCCCGATCCCGAACCCCGGGGCGCCGCCGTGCCGCAGGGGCGGCCCGGCGGGCGGCCGTGGACCTACACGCCGCCGGTCACGTTCGACCAGCCGCTGGACATCGACCTGTCGCCCGACACCGTCGTGATCGCCGGGCACGGTGCGGGCGTGCACCCCAACCTCGCGCAGTTGCCGACCGTCGCCGAATCGACGGCACCGGCACCGGAAAACCCGCTGCACCCGCTGGCCCTGCCGCTGCTGCGCCCGAAGCAGGTGATCATGCTCGGGCGGCCCACCCTGCACCGGCCGGTGTCGGCGCTGCTGGCCGATCCGCAGGTGCCGGTGTACGCGTTGACCACCGGACCGCGCTGGCCCGACGTCTCGGGCAACTCGCAGGCCACCGGGACGCGAGCGGTCACCACCGGCACGCCGAGTGCGGCCTGGTTGAAGCGCTGCGCGGAGGTCAACCGGCACGCCAACGACGCGGTGCGCGGCCAGCTAAAGGCGCACCCGCTGACCACCGGCTTGCACGTGGCGGCGGCCGTCGCCGACGCCCTTCGGCCGGGTGACCAGCTGGTGCTGGGGGCGTCCAACCCGGTCCGCGACGCCGCCCTGGTTGGCCTGGACACCCACGGCATCCGCGTCCGCTCCAACCGCGGGGTGGCAGGTATCGACGGCACGGTGTCCACCGCGATCGGGGCCGCGCTCGCCTACGAGGGCCGCACCGTCGCGCTGATCGGCGACCTGACGTTCGTCCACGACAGCTCCGGGCTGCTGATCGGGCCCACCGAGCCGACCCCGCGGCAGTTGACCATCGTGGTCTCCAACGACAACGGCGGTGGCATCTTCGAGTTGCTCGAGCAGGGCGACCCGCGATTCTCCGACGTGTCGTCGCGGATCTTCGGGACGCCGCACGACGTCGACGTGGGTGCGCTGTGCCGCGCCTACCACGTCGAGAGCCGGCAGATCGAGGTCGACCAGCTCGGCGCGGCGCTCGACGAACCCGCGCCCGGTATGCGGGTGCTGGAGGTCAAGGCCGACCGGTCGTCGCTTCGGCAGCTGCACGCCGCCATCAAGGCGGCCCTTTGATCGACCCAAAGGCATTGCTGCACATATTGATTCACGGTCGCAGTGACAAGCCGCCCAACACCAGGCCCCGGATCGCACTGCGCTGGGCCCGCGTGACGGTGCTCATCGTGACCGGCTTGGTCACCCTGCAGTCGGTCTTGCTGGTGGCCGGCGCCTGGCGCGATGACCTTGCGATTCGACACAACATGGGGGTGGCGCAGGCCGAGGTGCTCAGCGCCGGGCCGCGCCGCTCCACCATCGAATTCGTCACACCCGAGCGGGTCACCTACCGCCCGGAGCTCGGCGTGCTGTACCCGTCGCATCTGGCTACGGGCATGCGTATATACGTCGAGTACAACAAGAATGATCCCAATCTGGTTCGGGTGCAGCACCGC
>NZ_LZIX01000025.1:0-2251 GCF_001666955.1 Mycobacterium sp. E735
TTCGTGGTGTTCTCCTCCATCTCCGGCCTCACCGGTTCGCGGTGGCTGGCCCACTACACCGCCACCAGCGGCTACCTGGACGCCCTGGTGTACGCCCGGCGCAGCCTGGGGCTCGCGGCCACCACGGTCAACTGGGGATTGTGGAAATCACTGGCCGACAGCGACGGTGATGCCGGTCAGGTCAGCGTCGGAACCGGCCTGCTGCCCATGGACGACGAGACCGCCATCACGGCACTTCCCCTGGTGTCGAGTCCCGCCGCCGGTGCGCATTCGGTTGTGGTAGAAGCGGATTGGCCGCTGCTGGCGGAGGCCTATCGGATCCGCGGCGCACTGCACATCGTCGACGACCTGCTTCCGGACTCGGCGGGCGCCGCCCTCATCCCGGCGAAGGACTGGTCGCACCTGACACCTGCGCAGGTGCACCGGGAGCTGGAAAGCGGGCTGCGCGGCATCGTCGCCCGGGAACTGCGGATTCCCGAACCGGAGCTGGAAAGCGATCGGCCACTCGCCGAGCTCGGCCTGAACTCGCTGGGCGCCATGGCAATTCGCCGGGAGGCGGAGACCTTGGTGGGTGTTGAAATCTCGACCACCATGCTGTTCAATCACCCCACCGTCGCCGCGCTGGCGGACCAGCTCACCAAAATGGTCGCGCCCGAAGGGGATTCGGGACATGACGAGATCGCGGCGTTGTCCGCCTCGGCGGGAAGCACGCTGGACAGTTTGTTCGACCGCATCGAGTCGTCCTCCGTCACCGCCGAGGAGCCCGCGTAATGCGCAGTCTCTTCAGCCGCGTCTCGGACATGACGGCGCAGCAGCGCACCGCTCTGTCCGAAGAATTCGCCCGTGCCGCCCGCACCGTGACGGCCGAACCCATCGCTGTGGTGGGGATCGGTTGCCGATTCCCCGGCGAGGTGACCGGACCGGACAGCTTCTGGGAGTTGTTGGTCGAGGGCCGGAATGCGATCTCCGGGATCCCGTCGGATCGGTGGGACGCCGAGGCCTTCTACAGCCCCGACCCCTTGACGCCCGGTCACATGACGACCAAGTGGGGCGGCTTCGTGCCCGACATCGCGGGGTTCGACGCCGAGTTCTTCGGCATCACCCCGCGCGAAGCCGCATCGATGGACCCGCAGCAGCGGATGGTGCTCGAGGTCGCCTGGGAGGCGCTCGAACATGCCGGCATTCCAACGGATTCACTGGCCGACACCCGAACAGGCGTGATGATCGGCGCCTACTTCAACGAATACCAGTCCATGCTGGCGGCCGGCCCAGAGCAGGTGGACGCCTATACCGGAACCGGCAACTCCCACAGCATCACCGCGGGCCGGATCTCCTACCTGTTGGGGTTGCGTGGGCCTGCGGTGGCGGTGGACACCGCCTGCTCGTCGTCGTTGGCGGCGATCCACCTGGCCTGCCAGAGCCTGCGGTCCCGCGAGAGCGACCTGGCGCTGGCCGGCGGGGTCAGCGCGACGCTGCGGCCCGAGACCCAGATCGCCATCTCGGCTTGGGGATTGTTGTCGCCGCAGGGTAGGTGCGCGACGTTCGACGCGGCGGCGGACGGGTTCGTCCGCGGCGAGGGCGCGGGGGTCGTGGTGCTCAAGCGGCTGACCGACGCGGTGCGCGACGGCGATCGAGTGCTGGCCGTGGTGCGGGGTTCGGCGGTCAACCAGGACGGGCGCTCCAACGGCATCACCGCGCCCAACACGGCCGCCCAATGCGATGTGATCGCCGACGCGTTGCGGTCGGCCGACATCGCACCGGAAAGCGTCAACTACGTGGAGGCCCACGGAACGGGGACGGCGCTCGGGGATCCGATCGAATTCGAAGCGCTGGCAGCCACTTACGGGCGCGGCCCGGGCTCGTGCGCGCTCGGCGCGGTGAAGACCAACATCGGCCACCTGGAGGCGGCGTCCGGGGTGGCCGGGTTCATCAAGGCGGTGCTGGCGGTGCAGCGCGGGCAGATCCCGCCGAACCTGCACTTCTCGCAGTGGAATCCGGCGATCGACGCGTCGTCGACCCGGCTCTTCGTGCCCGTCGAGAACATCGAATGGCCGTCCGATGCGGGTCCTCGCCGGGCGGCGGTGTCGTCGTTCGGTCTCGGCGGGACGAACGCGCACGCCATCGTCGAGCAGGGCCCTGGGTTGGCGCCGGTCGACGACGCCGGCCCCGACGGCGGGGTGTCGACGTTGGTGGTGTCGGGTAAGACGGCGCGGCGGGTGGCGGCGACGGCGTCGGTGCTGGCCGAGTGGAT
>NZ_LZIX01000026.1:0-3524 GCF_001666955.1 Mycobacterium sp. E735
GACCGCCGCGAACTGGCCCAGTCCGGGTTCGGCGCGCATGTTCTGGTCGATCCGGCCCAGCGGTCGGTGTTCGACGCCTTCCGCACGTTGCGCGCCGAACGCCACATGAACGGCTCCGCCGTGGTGTTCGAATGCGTTGGCGCTGCGGGTCTCATCGACAGCATCGTCGCGGATGCGGAGTTCTCATCACGCATTTACTGCGCGGGTGGCTGGTACACCGGCGACACCCTCGACATCACCAAAGCCACCCGAAACGGCCTGACTCTCCAGTTCGGTGGAGGACCGCTCCCGCAGGACTGGTACGGCGTTCTGGATGCGGTCGTCGAGGGGAAGCTGAACCCACTGCCCAGCGTCGGCAAGATCATCGGCCTCGACGAGGTGCCCGCGGCGCTGGCGGCGGCGCGGCGATCCGAAGGCCCACCCCGCGTCGTGATCCACCCGAACGGTGACTTCTGATGTCGGACCGCGACGACATTTTCGACCTCACAGTCCGGTATGCAACGGCAATCGACAGCCGGCAATATCGGCTTCTCACGACAGTCTTCGCCGAGGATGCGCGCATCGACTACGGTTTGGTCGGCCAGTGGACCGGTGGCGCAGAGGTGGCGCGGTTTATGGAAGCAGCGCACGTCGGCGCGGCGCACACGATCCATCGAATGACCAACCAGGCCATCGCAATAGACACCGACACCGCGACGATCCGCACCTACGTCGACGCACTGATCCTGATGGAGGACGGCTCGGGCGCGAACCCCGTCGGTTACTACGACGACCACGCCGTACGGACGCCGGACGGTTGGCGGATCGACCGCCGTACCTACACCTCGGTTCGGCTCGCTGCGGTGCCGGGCGCCCATGGGTGACATCGCACGGAGGTACGGACCGTGGGCGGTGATCGTCGGCGCGTCCGACGGATGCGGCGCCTTGTTCGCCGAGAGGTTGGCGCAGGAAGGAGTGAACGTTGCGCTGGTCGCTCGTCGCCGACGCGTGCTCGACACGGTAGCCGAGGCGATTCACGAGCGCACCGGTGTCAAAACCCGGACGCTCGCCATCGATCTCACCGAGCCCGACGCTGCCCAGTCCATCATCGACGCCACCGCAGACCTCGAGGTCGGCATGCTGGTGTACTGCGCCGGCGGGGATCCGAACTACCAGCCTTTTCTTGCCAATCCGGTATCGAGAGCCGAAGCCCTGCTGCAACGCAACTGCCTGGTGCTGATGCGGTTGTGTCACCACTTCTCGGGCCTCATGGTCGACCGAGGACGCGGCGGCATCGTGAACTTCACTTCTGGTGCTGCGCTAGCCGGTGGCCGAAACATGGTGGCATACGGAGGAACCAAGGCCTTCGACATGGTTTTCACTGAGGGGCTGTGGGCGGAGTTGCACGACAAGGGCGTGGACGTCCTGGGTCTGGTCCTCGGCATGACCGATACACCGGCTCTGCGGCAACTGGAATTCGAGCGCGGCCGACTGAAATCCGTCGACGAGGTTCCCCAGGGTGCGGTGACAGCCGCGAGCGTGGTGGACGAGGCGTTCGCCAACCTCGGCAACGGACCGACGATCGCCACGGGCGATGACGTCCGGATGGCATTTGAACTTTTCAAGTCCATGACACGCAACGAAGTGGTTCGAATGATCATGCAGGCCAGCGCCGAAGTCATGGGTTCCGACGCACGGCAGCCCGGTTAGCAGCGACCGTGTTCACCCTTCGCTTCGACATGCGAGCGCCCACCATCGGAGCGCCGGCCACCGAGTTGTACGCCGCCGCCAGCGAGATGTCGGCATGGGCCGAGCAGCATGGCTGTATCGCCGTCGTGCTCTGCGAACACCACTGCGCGGACGACGGTTATCTGCCGTCGCCGTTACTGCTCGGTGCGGCCATTGCCGCTCGCACGAAGCAACTCTTGGTGAACCTGACAATTCTGCTGCCCTTCTACGATCCGGCACGGCTGGCCGAGGACATCGCCGTGCTGGATCACATCAGCGCGGGCAGAGCCACCTACGTCTTCGGAATCGGATATCGCGCTGAGGAATACGCTCACTTCGGACTCTCGATGTCCGACCGCGGCAGGCTGGCGGACGAGAAGCTCGGCGTGTTACGCCGCCTCCTCGCCGGCGAAGAGATCGAACACGGCGGCAGACGAATGAAAGTCACCCCGCGGCCGCGCACGCCGGAAGGCCCCATGATGAGCTGGGGCGGCGCCAGCCTGGCGGCCGCGCGGCGCGCTGGACGTAACGGTCTCGGCTTGCTCGCCAACGGCGGGGTGCCAGGAATGCGGGAAGCTTACGAAAAAGCATGTCGCGACAACGGCTTCGAGCCCGGCTTTGTCGTCATCCCCGAGCGTGACGCAGCGACCAACTGCTTCGTGGCCGACGATGTCGACGCGGCGTGGGACGAGATCGGCAAGTACCTCCTGCACGATGCAATCGCCTACTCGGAATGGAATCCCGACAACGCGGTGTCCGCCAACATCACCACCGCCAGGACCATCGACGAGCTGCGCAACACGTCGTCACACGTGATCCTCTCGGTCGACGAAGCGCGGAAGCGCATCGCAGCAGGTGAAATGTTCAACATTTCGCCACTGTGCGGCGGGATACCGCCCGCGATCGCATGGCCCTACTTGAAGAGATTCGCCGAGCTGCAGTAGTCGAAAGGACACGAGATGAGCCTTGACGGGGGCGCGGCGGAAGTAGGCACGTCTTTGGGATCCGTTCACTTCGACCCCTTCTCGGATGAATTCTTCAACGATCCGTTCGAGATTTACCGCCAACTACGCGATCGGGCGCCGGTCTACCACAGCACGCAGTACGACTTCTGGGCCCTTTCCCGCTATGAGGATGTCGCGAGCGCGATGCGCGATCACGAAAGGTATTCCTCGGCGAAGGGTGTGACGCTCGATCATTTCATCGATCCCGACGCGATGATCCCGCACGGAGTGATCATCATGATGGACCCTCCGCAGCACACCAGAATGCGGTCGCTGGTAAACAAGGTTTTCACCCCGCGTGCGATCGCCAAGCTCGAGCCGATGATCCGGAAGGTGATCGACACAATCGCGCAAACCATCGATGTGACGTCGTTCGACATGGTCGAGGACTTCTCGGCGCTGTTCCCCGTCGAGATCATCACCACGATGTTGGGGGTGCCGCCGGACGGTCGCCAGCAGATCCGGCACTGGCTCGACGCACTGCTGGAACGCGAGCCGGGAAACATCAGCACGACGCCGCACGGCCGCGAGGCGGCGGTGACCATGTGGAGGTACTACTACGACCTTGTCGTCGAGAAACGCGCCAACCCACAGGACGACATGATTTCGCGGCTCACCCAGGTCGAGGTCGAACGCGACGACGGCACCATGACTCGCCTCGACGACACGGAGATTTCGGCCTTTGCGTCGATGCTCGGCGGTGCGGGCGCCGAGACGGTGACCAAGCTGGTCGCAAGCGCCGCAGTGGTGTTTGCGCGACACCAGGACCAATGGCAGGCACTGAGGCGAGACCGAAGCCTCATTCCCGCCGCC
>NZ_LZIX01000027.1:0-926 GCF_001666955.1 Mycobacterium sp. E735
TGCGCCTACTTCGAGCGCGACGACATGACGCTCGAAGAGGCGCAGCTTGCCAAGATCGACCTGGCGCTGGGCAAGCTCAAGCTGGAACCGGGCATGACGCTGCTGGACATCGGCTGCGGCTGGGGCGCGACCATGCGCCGGGCCATCGAGAAGTACGACGTCAACGTCGTGGGCCTGACGTTGTCGGAGAACCAGGCCGAGCACGTCCAGAGAACGTTCGACGAGATGGACACCCCCCGCACCCGGCGGGTGCTGCTGGAGGGCTGGGAGAAGTTTCACGAACCCGTCGACCGCATCGTTTCGATCGGCGCCTTCGAGCACTTCGGCCGCCAGCGCTACGGCCGCTTCTTCAAGATGGCCTACCAGGTGCTGCCGTCCGACGGAATCATGTTGCTGCACACCATTTTGACCTATCAATGGCAGCAGATGCCCGCACTCGGCATCAAGCTGACTATGCGCGATGTGAGATTCGCGCGATTCATCGGCACCGAGATTTTTCCGGGCGGCCAGCTGCCGACGCAGGAAGATATTTTCAAATTCGCTGAGCCCGCCGGATTCTCGGTCGAAAAGGTGCAATTACTGGGTGAGCACTACGAGCGGACTCTCAATATATGGGCGGCAAACCTGGCGGCCAACAAGGACGCGGCCATCGCGATCCAGTCGCAAGAGGTCTACGACCGCTACATGAAGTACCTGACCGGCTGCGAGGACTTCTTCCGCAAGGGCATCAGCAATGTGGGCCAGTTCACCCTCGTGAAGTAGGCGGCGAGGAGCTGGGGGTCGTTCCGCTACTTTTGCAGCGTGAACTGGTCGACGTCGGTGTAACCCTGGCGGAACAGCTTCGCGCAACCGGTCAGGTACTTCATGTAGCGGTCGTAGACCTCTTGCGACTGGATGGCGATGGCCTCGTCGCGGTTCGCCTCGAG
>NZ_LZIX01000028.1:0-11511 GCF_001666955.1 Mycobacterium sp. E735
CCAAGGCCGCCGATTCCGCCGGCGAGGCCGGCGACATCCAGTGGAATTTCGAGAAGTTCCTGATCGCACCCGACGGTCAGGTGGTGCAGCGGTTCCGGCCCCGCACCGCGCCCGACGCCCCCGAGGTCATCAGCGCCATCGAGGCGGTGCTGGCGCGCTAGGCGGGCCAGGCAGATCGGCTTCGCCTGCGGGCCTGGCCGGACGTGAAACCACGGACCACCGTCGGGTCAGATCGGTCTGCGATCGAGGGGCAACTCGACGGCGCGTGCGACTGCGGTCACGCCGGCTTGCTGGGAGCCATTCGTCGGCCGGCCGACGCCAGAGCGGTCAGTGCGTCGACGTCACGGGTCAGCTGTTGGTACAGCACAGCAGGTCCCAGCCATCTGCCCAACAGTCTGCGGAGTGCCACCGGGTCAGATTGTCGCTCGGGAGGGTCGAGCAGAACCGATTGCAATGTGCGCACAGCGACTTCGATGAGATCGTCGATCGCAGCGTGATCAAAGCCGTGAGCTTCCCAGTCGACGTCATATCGTCGAAACATCTCTCGTCCGAGGCTAATTGCGGCGCCGGCGGTAGACGGGGCCGACGCGCCACCGGGTAGCCGGGTCACCATGACGCGCGCCATCAGCGGGTCGCCGGCGAACTCCTCGGCGGTGAATGCCACCCCTTCGACGAGGGCCGCGGCCGGATTCGTCCAGCCACGCAGGTGGTTGGCCAGACGATCGAGAAAGCCGTTGGCAGCCCGCATTTGGCTGCCGATGAGTAGCGCTTCGGCGCTGGGAAAATAGCGGTAGACGGTCTGCCGACTCACTCCCAGAATCCGGGCGAGATCGCTGATGCGAACGGCGGCCGATCCGCCTTCCGCCACCACGGAGTCAACCGCGTCGAGGATCCTGTTGACCGCCTCCTCGTCGGAGGAGGGCGTTTGACCCGACCACCCATGACTACGCACAGAAAAGACCCATCGTGGCGCTCCAGCCCTCTATGGCGTGACAATCTACGACTGAACGTATGGCGAGCCCCGGCCGCACGTCAAGTGCGACCAGCCGTCCCGAATGGATCAAGATGCTGTCAAACAGACTTGGCAGCGCAAGGCGGAACCCGCTCCCGGCGACAAGCTGCCTAGACGTAACATCTCGCAGAATTCCGTCTTGTCATCTGGCGTCGCGTCTGTTGTGATACCGGGAGGAAGCGCGGAGTTTCCCCTGCAGCGGGAGGACGGCCATGACCACAAGCCAGGCCAGCGACATTCGCTACGACCCGTACGATATGGGGCTTCTCGCCGATCCCTATCCCGTGTTCCGGCGGCTCCGCGAGGAGGCGCCGCTGTACTACAACGAGCAGTACGACTTCTACGCGCTCAGTCGTTTCGACGACGTGAGTCGTGCGCTTGTGGACACCGGCACCTTCAGTTCAGCGCGCGGAATGATCCTCGAAGTGATCAAGGCCAACATCGAGATACCGCCTGGCATCATCGTTTTCGAAGACCCACCGGTTCACGACGTTCACCGAAAGCTGCTCGCGCGGATCTTCACCCCTCGCAAGGTCGCAGAACTCGAGGGCAAAATTCGAGCGTTTTGCGCACAGTGCCTCGATCCCCTCGTCGGCACTGGACGATTCGACTTCATCGCCGATCTCGGCGCCCAGATGCCGATGAGGGTCATCGGGATGCTGGTCGGCATCCCCGAGCAGGACCAGGAGCGCGTCCGGGATCGCTCGAATGCGTCGTTGCTCACCGAGGCCGGCCAGCCCATGACCCTGGCCAAGGGCATCAACCCCGACGAGGCCTACGACGAGCTATTCGCCGCCTATCTCGACTGGCGCGTCGAACACCCCTCCGACGACATCATGACCGAGCTCCTCAACGTCGAATTCGATGACGAGACTGGGGTTCGCCGACGGCTGACCCGCGAGGAAATCCTGCTCTATATCGGGCTCATCGCCGCCGCGGGCAACGAGACGACGACCCGGCTCCTCGGCTGGGCGGGAAAAGTTCTTGCCGACCATCCCGGCCAGCGGCGCGAAATCGCGGCTGATCCTCACTTGATTCCGCAGGCGATAGAGGAGCTGCTGCGCTACGAACCTCCCGTACCGCACCTGGCCCGCTACGTCACTCGCGACACTGACTGGTACGGCCACACGGTGCCCGAGGGCAGCGTCATGATGCCGCTGATCGCCTCGGCCTGCCGTGACCATCGCCAATTCCCGCCCGACGGCGACCTCTTCGACATCCATCGCCAGCCGCGTCAGCATCTGGCATTCAGCGTGGGAGCCCACTTCTGCCTTGGAGCCGCGCTGGCCAGGCTGGAGGGACGGGTGGCGCTCGAGGAAATCCTCAAGCGCTTCCCCGAATGGAACATCGACACCGACAACGCGCGCCTATCGTCCGCCTCGGCCGTCCGCGGCTGGGAATCGATGCCGGCGTTCGTCTCATAGCCGGTGGGCGATCGAATTCGCAGATCGTCGCGAACCGCGGTCAACGAGGACCGAGTCCTCGCGTCAGCGTGTCGATAAGCCCGTCGTACCGGTCGAGCGTTTCGCTCACGGGTGTTGTCGCGCTGAGTATTCGATAAAGGATTGCTCCGATCAGCGCGTCGGCGACAGCCTCGACGTCGGCGCCGGCCTGAATCTGACCCTGAGAGATCCCTTTTCGCAACCGGTCCTGCACCGCGTGGTGGATGCGACCGGTGAGTTGCCGGTAGAGGCTGTCTCGGTCGTCGAGATTTTCGGCAGCCGCCGCGGCGAGTGCTCGGATGAGCGCGGCATTTTCCGACGCGGCTGTGCGTGCGGCGTATTCGCGCATCCACGTTCGTAGATCTTCGACGCAATCGCCGGTGTCGGGGAGCGCGAAGTCAGCCGGGGGGTACTGCTGCATGACGGCTTCGGCCACCAAGGGTGCTTTCGACGGCCAGCGCCGATACACCGTCTGCATGCCGACCCCCGCCGCTGCGGCCACCTTGTCCATCGATATCCCGGCGTAGCCGACGTCAACGAGCAGCGAGCGCGTCGCCGCCAGGATCGCCTCGTGCGCGGCGGCGCTTCGCGGTCGGCCTCGGCGAGGTTGGCTCACCACACGACCCTAAGCCCGCCGCCCTTTACACCGGCGGCACCGTGTGACACTATTTACGAGAATAATATTCTCGAAATTCGATCGCTTCGACTGCCCGGTGGAGGTGCCGATGCGTGACGTGTGCGTCGTCACCGGGGGCGCGGGAGGCATGGGGCTCGCAGCCGCGAAACTCCTGGGACGAGACCACTCGATCGTGCTCTGCGATGTCAGTCGCGACGGTCTCGACGCGGCGGCGAAGGAACTGGAAGCCAGTGGCGTCGAGTGCAAGACCTCCGTCGTCGACATCACCGATGACCAGTCCGTCGCCGAGTTGGTCAGCCAGGCAATGGGATTCGGCGTCGTCAGATCGGTCGTTCACGCCGCGGGCGTGAGCCCCAGCATGGGTTCGGCGGAATTCATCGTGCGCATCAACGCCCTGGGCACGCTCAACGTGAACGAGGCGTTCTACCCGACCGTCGAGGACGGATTCGCGATCGTCAACGTCGCGTCGGTTGCGGCGCACATGTTTCCCCGGGTCATGGTCCCCCGCCGTCATTTCAAGCACGCGCAACGCGACGCCGATGTCTTCATGAAGAAGATGACCTCCGCCTGCAATATCGCCCCGGCCGCCATGCGGCCGGGGTTCGCCTATTCGATCAGCAAGAATTTCGTTAGTGGTACTGCTCCTCGCAGGCCGCCAGGTTCGGCCGTCGCGGTGGACGAATCGTCTCGGTGTCGCCGGGCACCATCGACACCGCCATGGGCAGGCTCGAGGAACGAACCGGCTCGGGAGCGCTCGCCGAGCGGTCCGCGCTGCGGCGCATCGGCGAGCCAAGGGAGGTTGCCGAACTGCTGGCGTTCTGCGCAAGCGACAGAGCCAGCTATCTCACCGGCATCGACATCGTCTGCGACGGTGGCGTTCTGGCAGCCTTGACACCGAGAGCCAAACTCGCCACAGCCCGTCAAGCCCTCGCAACCCTCTTCGGCCCGACGAGGAGCGGAAACCGTTGACCGACATCAAGATTCGGCGTCGACAGAACCGACCCGTGCACGCGGCCGCCGGGATCTGCGCCGGGTTGGCACACTTCCTGGCCCCGAGCGTGTTCGAGCCGTTCAACCGCCTCGCATTTCCCCGGCACGCGCGTGCCTTCACCTACATCAACGGTGGCATCGAAACGACGCTCGGAATCCTGGCGGCCCTTCCCCGCACTCGACTACACGCGTACACCCTGGGGGTTTGCTACCTCGCCTACCTCACAACCTGCATCGTCGCGACCCAGGTCCGATCGCGGCGGTTCAGCGGCGCGATCGGATAGGCCAGCATGGCCGCGAAGCAGACCATTCAAGGAGCAGCAGAAGGCGCCCGACTGCTTGGCCATGCCGTGCGGATGAATGTCGCTGCCGCCGTCCGCACCCGCCGCCGCGGCCGCGCCGGGTGGACCGGCGCGGTCAACACCGACTACGACCCGCAAGACCCCGCCACCGCCGCGGACCCGTACGACGCGTACCGCGCCCTGCACCGAAGCGGCCGCGTGCACTACAACCCCCGGCGCGCCACCTTCATCGTCAGCCGCCTCGACGACGTGCGGGCGGCGCTGCGCGACACCGACCGGGTCACCAGCACCCAGGGGGTCACGCGCCTGCGCATGTCCGCTCCGCTGGCGGTGCTCACCGACGGTGAGGAACACACCCGGCTGCGCAAACAAGTCCAGCCGGGATTCAGCAAGGGCGCGATGAGGTCCTGGCAGGAGATGACCGAAAAACTGGCCATCGACCTCGTCACCGACGTGATGGACGACCCCGGCTGTGATGTCGTGCAGCGCTTGGCCATACCGATGCCGATACGCCTGATCGCCCAGATCCTCGGAGTGCCCGACTCAGACGCCGGCGACTTCCGCCGCTGGTCCGAACGCGCGGTGGGAGTCATGGAGCTGAGGCCCACTTTCGCGGGTATCGTCGACGCGGCCAAGTCGGCAACGGGGATGGTGGCGTTGTGGCGTTATTTCACAGCGCAATTCGCTGCGGGTGGACTCAAGGGATCGACCACCGTGCTCGGGCGGCTCATCGAGCACAACACCGATGGCAGCCTCACCGACCGTCAGCTTCTGCTCATCGCCATCCACCTGCTGATCGCCGGCAACGAGACCACGACCAACCTGCTCGGCGGAATGTTCGACACGCTGGCCCGACGGCCCGACCAATACGACCTGATTCGCGCCAACCCCGACCTCATCCCCCTGGCCGTGGAGGAACAGCTTCGCTTCACGACGCCGATACAGAACCTGTACCGCTACACCCGCGCGGACTACCGCATCGGCGACGTCACCATCCCCACCGGATCACGCGTGCTGCTGTCCTTCGGCGCGGCCAACCGTGATCCCAGCGCGTTCGACGATCCCGACGAGTATCGCGCCGACCGGGACCCGCGAACGCACGTCGCCTTCGGCTACGGCGCACACATGTGCCTGGGCGCACCGCTGGCCCGCATGGAAGCCCAGGCGGTACTGCGCCAACTCGTCAGCCGCGTCGCCCGAATCACCCCGGCGGGTCCGACACAGTGGTCGCGTCACAGCTCGCTACGCGGACCCACCCGGCTGCCGATCCGCCTCACCCCCGCCTGAGGTGTTGTTGCGCACCAAAACGGCCCCCGGAGTCTCCTCCGGGGGCCGTTTCACTTGGTAGCGGGGACAGGATTCGAACCTGCGACCTCTGGGTTATGAGCCCAGCGAGCTACCGAGCTGCTCCACCCCGCGTTGGTGAATGCCAGGTTACCGAACCCGCATCACGGCGACCAAATCGCGCGGTCACGGGGTTGCCGCGCCGAGATTGCCGCCATGGTCGTGGACAGGGCGCCGACCACAGCCATGACGGCAATCTCGGCGGCAACGGGTCAGTGCGACGGCGCCTTCAGCCCGTAGCGCCGGGCGATGTCGTCCATCCAGTCGGGCGACCCGTACGTCAGCCCGTACTTGTCGGCGAGTTCGCCGAACTCGGGCAACTCGTGCAGGACCTTGCCGACCGGGTCGTCGGCGTGCTCGACGAGCAGCTCGCCGAGCTCGCGGAAATAGTTCTCGAACCCGCCCGGGGTGATGACCTCGATGATGCGGCCCGGCTCGCTGCCGGCGTTCCACATCGCGTGCATCTGACCGCGGGGCTTGGTGATGTAGCCGCCGGGCCCCAGCACCACCTCGCTGTCGTCGGAGCGGAAGCCGATCTCACCGGCCAGCACGATCGAGTGCTCGTCCTCGCGGGTGTGCCGGTGCGCCGCCGTGAGCAGGCCGACCTCGAACGGGTGCTCGACGATCGACACCTCGCCCCCGGTGGTCTTGCTCGTCAGCTTGAACACCGCCCCGAACCCGGGAAGGGCGACGTACTCGCCCTCGCCCGGCCGTACCACGGTGACGCCGATGTCGTCCTGCTCGGTCATGTGACTCATCCTCCCGGTCCCGTCAACCCGCCGCGGCCAGGCCCGCCGCTTCGCTCGGCGGCCACAGCGGCTGCGGAACCTCGACACCGAACGGCTTGCCCCAGCCGTTG
The DNA here is from genome assembly GCF_001666955.1 of Mycobacterium sp. E735. NCBI lineage: Bacteria > Bacillati > Actinomycetota > Actinomycetes > Mycobacteriales > Mycobacteriaceae > Mycobacterium > Mycobacterium sp. E735. The sequence goes on from NZ_LZIX01000028.1 coordinate 6,587, forward strand.
CGGGACGAAACCTCGTGCACCGGGCGGCGATTGGCTGCGACGCCCCACTTGCCCAGTGGGTAGCCGAGGGACAGCATGGCCGACATCTCCCAGCCCTCCTCGACGGGCACGCCCAGCATCTCGTTGACCTTGTCCCGGAAATTGTTGAGCACCATCGTCATGACGCCGCCGACGCCCTCGGCCCGGGCCGCGAGCAGAGCGCTCCAGATCGCGGGGTAGATGTTGGCGCCGCCGAGATCGTCGATCGCGAACACGAAGAGCAACAGGGGAACTTCGTCGAAGTGGTCGGCCAGGTAGTTCCCGGACCCCTTGATGCGGCGCATCGTCTCGGCGTGAGCGGTGAGGTCCACGCCGGGCCCCGGCACGACCATCGGTCCCTGACCCACGCTGAACTTCTCGTATTCCAGCGCGCGGGCCTGCCGGAACAGTTCGCCGAACTCGTGGATGAGTTGTGGATCGTCGACGGCGACAAAGTGCCAGCGCTGGGTGTTGCCCCCGTTGGGCGCCCGGACGGCCGCATCGAGGATGCGGGCCTGCACGTCGCGCGGGATCGGGTCCGGCCGCAGCCGGCGCATCATCCTGGTGGTGTAGAGCGCCTCGTGAATGTCCATCTGTCCGCTCCCTTCATTCCGGCCAGCTGTTGAGGATCTTGTCGACGAAGTCGACCCGCTCGAAGGTGGGATCGAAGTGCGCCAGCACGTCGGCGTTCATGGTGCCGGCGGTGGTGAGCGGGCGGTGCTTCATCCCGTCGTTGAACGCGGCCAAGATGCGCTGCTTGAACTGCGGGCGCGGGTGGGCGGCGGTCACCGCGGCGAGGGCGTCGGGGGCCAGGTCGTCGCGGCCGATGCCGACCACGTCGACCTCGACACCGGCCTGGAGCAAAGCGACCTCGGGGTCCAGGAACTCGGGCACGCCGGGTGTGGTGTGCAACGCGATCCCGAGCCACACCTTGGCGGCGTCGGCCTCGTCCACACCATGCGCCGTCAGGAAGTCCCGGGCCGCGTTCGCGCCGTCGACCTCGAAGCGCAGCGAGGAGGTGCCGTAGCGCTCGGTGAGCCCGAGGTCGTGGAACATGGCGGCGACGTAGAGCAGCTCCAGGTCGGGCTGCAGCCCCCGGCGCAGGCCCTGCAGCGCGCCGAACAGGAACACCCGCCGCGAGTGGTGGAACAGCAGGTCGTCCTCGGCGTCTCGAATGAAATCGGTGGCCTCGAGCACCAACGCCGAGTCGGGGATGCGGATGCCGGCGATGCTTTCCATTGACTGAGTATTCATGCCGTCAGTCTGCGGCCGCACGGCCGAGGCGACCGTGGGCGTTCGGGCCGTCCTGTCCACAGAAAGCGACACAATGTCTTACGTGGCCGAGACCGGAGCGCATTCGCGGGTGGTGGTGATCGTCGTCTTCGACGACGTGACGATGCTGGACGTGGCGGGGACCGGCGAGGTGTTCGTCGAAGCCAACCGGTTCGGAGCCGACTACCGGCTCAAGATCGCGTCGGTGGACGGCCGGGACGTCACCACGTCGATCGGCAGTCGACTGGGTGTCACCGACCGGATTTCCTCGATCGAATCCGCGGATACCGTTCTGGTCGCCGGCAGCGACCACCTGCCCCGGCGGCCGGTGGATCCCGCGCTCGTCGAGGCCGTCAGGTCGATAGCGACGCGAGCCCGGCGGATGGCATCCATTTGCACGGGGTCGTTCATCCTCGCCCAGGCCGGTCTGCTCAGCGGCCGGCGCGCCACGACGCACTGGAACGAGACCCGGCTGTTGGCCCGGGCCTTTCGCGATGTCACCGTCGATCCCGACGCGATCTTCGTCCGCGACGGCGACGTGTTCACCTCGGCCGGGATCTCGTCCGGCATCGACCTGGCGCTGGCGCTGGTCGAAATGGATTACGGGACCGAACTGGTCCGCAACGTGGCCCGGTGGCTGGTGGTCTACCTCAAACGCGCTGGGGGCCAATCACAGTTCTCGGTGTTGGTGGAGGCCGATCCGCCGCCGCAGTCGCCGCTGCGCGCGGTCATCGACGCGGTGACGGCCGACCCGGCCGCGAACCACAGCGTGAAATCCCTTGCGGCCCGGGCGTCACTGAGCACCCGCCAGCTGACCCGGCTCTTCCAATCCGAGCTGGGCATGACCCCGGCCCGCTACGTCGAGCTCGTTCGAATCGACTTCGCCCGTGGCGCACTGGAATCCGGCCGGTCCGTCAGCGAGACCGCGGGCATGGCCGGCTTCGGCAGCATCGAGACCTTGCGGCGGGTGTTCGTCAACCACCTGGGCATCAGCCCCAAGGCCTATCGGGACAGGTTCCGAACGGCCTTCGCGTGATGGCTATTTCGTGTGCGCCACATCGGCGAGGGTGCGCAGAATGCCACCCTTTTCGGCGTGTCGGTGTACAGACACGCACGCTCGCGGTCGGCCGAAACGGTCGGCTGGAATGGACGGGGCCTGAGGGCTATTTGGTGTTGTTGTACTTGGTGATCGCGTCGTCCAACCGCTGCAGCGCGGCGCCGTAGCCGGCGAAATCGCCCTTCTTCTGGGCGTCCTTGGCCGCGCCGAGCGCGCTCTGAATCTCTTGCAGCGCGGCGGCTTTGGCCGGGGACAGCGTCACCGACCCGTCCGGCACCGGCGGAAGCGCCGTCGGCGGCGGCGATCCGGGAGGGCTGGCAGGCACGGGCGGAGTCACCGGCGGGGGCGCCTGGGGGTTGCCGGCGTCGGTGGGCTGGATACCCGTCGCGGCCGCGCCCGCGCCGGGACCGAACAGCCCCGTCAGCGCGTCGCGCACCGTCGGGCCGTACCCGATCTTGTCGTTGTACATCATCGCCACCCGGATCAGTCGCGGGTACGACGACGCGGCGTCGCTGGCCCCCGGGGAGGCGTAGACGGGCTCGACGTACAGCAGTCCGCCCTGACCCACCGGCAGCGTGAGCAGGTTGCCCCAGCGGATCCGGTTCTGGTTGTCGCGCCCGATCACGCCGAGGTCCTGCGACACCGCCGGGTCGGTGGTGATGGCGTTGTTGGCCAGCTTGGGCCCGTTGACCTGACCCGGGATGGTCAGCACGGTGATCCTGCCGTAGGTCGCGGGGTCGGAGCTGGCGCTGATGTAGGCGGCCAGGTAGTCGCGCTTGAACCTGTTCATCGCGCTGGTCAGCTGATACGACGACGAATTGTCGTTCTTGGCAATGTTTTTCGCCACGATGTAATACGGCGGCTGATAGCTGCTGGCGGTCGGGTTCGGGTCCAGCGGCACGTCCCAGAAGTCCGAGGTCGAGAAGAACGTCACCGGGTCGTTGACGTGATACTTGGCCAGCAGCATCCGCTGCACCTTGAACAGGTCCTCGGGATAGCGCAGGTGCTCGGCCAGCTCGGGGGTGATGTCGCTCTTCGGCTTCACCGTGCCGGGGAACACCTGCATCCACGCCTTGAGCACCGGGTCCTGCTCGTCCTGCTGGTACAGCGTCACGGTGCCGTCGTAGGCGTCCACCGTGGCCTTCACCGAGTTGCGGATGTAGGAGACCTGCTTGTCGGGGGCCAGCTTGTTGAACGCCACCTCGTTCGAGTCGGCGGTCGCCGACTCCAGGGAGGTGAGCTCGGAGTACGGATAGTTGTCCAACGTGGTGTAGCCGTCGATGATCCACACCAGCCGCTTGTTGACGATCGCCGGGTAGACCGAGCTGTCGGTGGTCAGCCACGGCGCCACCGCCTCCACCCGGCGGGCCGGGTCGCGGTTGAACAGGATCCTGCTGTTGGAACCGATCACGTTGGAGAACAAGAAGTTTCGCTCCGCGAACTTCGCGGCGAACACGCTGCGCGACAGCCAGTCCCCGACTGGAACTCCCCCGAGCCCGGTGTAGGTGTAGTTCTTGGTCTCGGCGCTGGTCTCGTAGTCGTATTCGCGGTCGGCGCCGTTGCGACCGACGATCGCGTAGTCGGCTGAGGTGTTGGCGATGACGGGCCCGTAGTAGATGCGCGGCTGGTCCAGCGGCGCGGGGCCGTCGGACACCACGTTGCCGTTGGCGCCGACGACGTTCACCAGGAACTCGGGATAGCCGCCGTTCTGGTTGGGGTCGTTGGCGACGCCGCGCACCGTGTTCGCCGGCGAGGCGATGAACCCGTTGCCGTGCGTGTAGACGCTGTGCCGGTTGATCCAGTCGCGCTGGTTCTCGATCAGCCGGTCCGGGTTGAGCTCGCGGGCCGCGACGACGTAGTCGCGCAGTGAGCCGTTGCGGTCCAGGTAGCGGTCGATGGACAGCTGGTCGGGGAAGTAGTAGAAGTTCTTGCCCTGCTGGAACTGGGTGAACGCCGGGCTGACGATGGTCGGGTCGAGCAGCCGGATGTTGGAGGTGGTCGCGCGGTCGTCGGCGACCTGCTGGGCGGTGGCCTGCGTGTCACCGGCGTAGGTGCGGTAGGTGACGACGTCCGACGTCAGCCCGTACGCCTGCCGGGTCGCCGCGATGCTGCGGCTGATGTATTCGCTTTCCTTCTGCGCGGCATTGGGTTTGACGCTGATCTGCTCGACGATCAACGGCCACCCGGCCCCCACGATCAGCGACGACAGCAGCAGCAGAACCAGGCCGATGGCCGGAATCCGCAAGTCACGCAGGACGATCGCGGAGAACACCGCGGCGGCGCAGATCAGCGCGATCGCCATCAGGATCAGCTTGGCCGGCAGCACCGCGTTGATGTCGGTGTACCCCGCACCGGTGAAGGGCTTGCCGCCGCGGGTGTGCGACAGCAACTCGTAGCGGTCCAGCCAGTACGCGACCGCCTTGAGCAGCACCAGCAGCCCCACCACCGTGACCAGCTGGATGCGCGCCGAGCGGCTCAGCGCGCCGGTGCGCCCGGACAGCCGGATTCCGCCAAAGATGTAGTGCGCCAGCAGGTTCGCAACGAACGCGAGGAAGACGGCCACGAACAAATAGCTCGC
>NZ_LZIX01000029.1:0-36378 GCF_001666955.1 Mycobacterium sp. E735
GCGGACGGGATGCGGTCATGCCGTCCATGGTGCTCGACGGCAATCGCGACACATAAACGTCTGCGACGACACGCCGCAGCCGGACGCAATGGGTTATGTCTCGCGGACCCGCGACCACTCGCCCTACCGTGAGACCGCAACCACGCACACCCGTCGCGGCGTGTCGTGTGCGAGGTTTCAGTGTCGCGCGGGTGAACCAAAGCACTCGCCATATGGGGCCACCCCACACGTGTCCTATCGTGGCGGCATGGACTTCGCGATGTCGGACAAAGCCAACGACTACCACAAGCGACTGTCCGACTTCATGACCGAGTACGTCTTCCCGGCCGAGGCCGACTACGACAAGTACCGGCACGAGGCCGGCCCGAACGATCACACCGTCCCGCCGATCATCGAGGAACTCAAGACCAAGGCCAAAGCGGCCGGGCTCTGGAACCTGTTCCTGCCCGCCGAGTCGGGCCTGACCAACCTCGAATACGCGCCGCTGGCCGAGCTCACCGGCTGGAGCCTGGAGATCGCGCCGGAGGCGCTCAACTGCGCGGCACCGGACACCGGCAACATGGAGACCCTGCACCTGTTCGCCACCGAGGAACAGCGCAAGCAGTGGCTTGAGCCGTTGCTGGCCGGCGAAATCCGCAGCGCCTTCTCGATGACCGAGCCCGCGGTCGCCAGCAGCGACGCCCGCAACATCGAGACTTCCATCCTCCGCGACGGCGGCGACTACGTGATCAACGGGCGCAAGTGGTGGACGTCCGGCGCGTCGGACCCGCGCTGCAAGATCCTGATCGTGATGGGGCGCACCAACCCCGAGGCGGCCAGCCATCAGCAACAGTCGATGGTGCTGGTGCCCATCGACACCCCCGGCGTGACCGTGGTCCGCTCGACCACCGTCTTCGGTTACCAGGACCAGCCCGGGCACTGCGAGATCATCTACGACAATGTCCGGGTGCCGGTCACCAACCTGCTCGGCGAGGAGGGCGGCGGCTTCGCGATCGCCCAGGCCCGGCTGGGACCGGGCCGCATCCACCACTGCATGCGCGCACTCGGTGGCGCCGAACGCGCGCTGGCCCTGATGGTGGACCGCGCCAGCAAGCGGGTGGCATTCGGCCGCCCGCTGGCCGAGCAGGGCGTGGTTCGGGAGGCAATCGCTAAGTCGCGCAACGAGATCGACCAGGCCCGCCTGCTGTGCCATAAGGCGGCGTGGACCATCGACCAGCACGGCAACAAGGCCGCCCACACGCTCGTCTCGCAGATCAAGGCGGTGGCGCCGCAGGTGGCCTGCGACGTGATCGACCGCGCGATCCAGGTGCACGGCGCCGCCGGGGTCAGCGAGGACACGGTGCTGGCCCGGTCGTACGGCTGGCACCGGGCCATGCGCCTCTTCGACGGCCCCGACGAGGTGCACATGCGGACCATCGCACGCGCCGAACTCGGCCGGGAGAAATCTCCGCTCGCCGCGGCGGTCACCTCGCATGACTGACACGCTGCGAGAGCTGTCCGGCGCGTGGAACTTTCGCGACGTCGCCGACAGCGCCGGCGGGTTGAAACCCGGACGGCTGTTCCGTTCCGGTGAGCTCAGCCGCCTCGATGACGAGGGACGGGACACGCTGCGCCAGTTAGGGATTACCGACGTCGCCGATCTGCGTGCCGCGCGCGAGGTCGCCCGGCGCGGCCCGGGACTGGTTCCCGACGGCGTCGAAATCCATCTGCTGCCCTTCCCCGATCTCGGCGACGAGGAGCCAGACGACGATGACGCGCCGCACGAAACGGCGTTTCGACGGCTGTTCCAGGGCGATCCCGACCAGTCGGACGAAGAGGTCAACGAGGCCGCCGTCCGCCACATGACCGACGAGTACCGCCAATTTCCCACCCGCAACGGGGCGCAACGCGCTGTGCGGCATGTCTTTTCGTTGCTGGCGGCGGGGCGTCCAGTGCTCACCCACTGCTTCGCGGGTAAGGATCGCACCGGTTTTGTGATCGCCACCGTGTTGGAGACGATCGGCATCGACCACGACACCATCGTCGCCGATTACCTGCGCAGCAACGCCGCGGTGCCCCAACTGCGCGAACACATCTACGAGATGATTCAGCATCGCTCCGACGTCGAATTGACGCCGGAGGTGGTCACGTTCACCAAGGCGCGGCTGGCTGACGGTGTGCTTGGCGTGCGTCCGGAATACCTGGCTGCCGCGCGCGAGACGATAGACGCACGGTTCGGCTCGCTGAACGCCTACCTGCTCGATGCAGGCGTCACGCAGGCGGACATCGACCGCCTGCGTGACCAACTGCTGGTCTAACCCAGCTTGAAGTTCGCCTGCTTGGCCGCCGACAGGTCGTCGATCTCCGACCAGTGCGCGGCGACGTCCTCGACTGACGGCGGCTTGTCGAAGTTGGCGCCCTCGTTCTGGAACAGAGCCACCCGCTGCACCTTGCCTCCGCCGACGACGAAAACCGAAGCGGAGTTGGGGTTTTCCTCGGTGCACAGGTAGGCCACCACCGGCGCGACGTACTCGGGCGTCAGCTTCTCGAGCACCTCCTTGGGCAGGATGTCCTCGGTCATTCGGGTGGCCGCGATCGGCGCGACGGCGTTGGCGTGAATGTTGTACTTCGCGCCCTCCTGGGCCAGCGTGTTGATCATGCCGACCAGGCCGAGCTTGGCCGCGCCGTAGTTGGTCTGACCGAAGTTGCCGAACAGGCCGCTGGTGGAGGTGGCGACGACGACCCGGCCGTAGCTCTGCTCCCGGAAATGCGGCCACGCGGCGCGCAGCACGTTGTACCCGCCGTAGAGGTGGACCTTGAGCACGGCGTCCCAGTTGTCGTAGGTCATCTTGTGGAACGTGCCGTCGCGCAGGATGCCGGCGTTGCTCACCACACCGTGGATGGCGCCGAACTCGTCGAGCGCCGTCTTGATGATGTTGGCCGCGCCGTCGGGGTCCGCGACGCTGTCATAGTTGGCGGCCGCGCGCCCACCCGCGTCCCGGATCTCCTTGACCACCTCGTCGGCCATGTTGTGGCCGGCGCCCGTACCGTCGCGCGCACCGCCGAGGTCGTTCACGATGACGCTGGCGCCCTCCCGGGCAAGGGTCAGGGCGTATTCACGGCCCAATCCCCCACCGGCTCCGGTGACGACGATGACGCGATCCTGCACTCCGGGCATCAGGTTCCTCTCTACGATGAAAACGAGCGTCTAGCAAGCGATTTGGAGCAGTGTCAGAACATCCTGCGGGCCATCTTCATGGCACGCTCGGTGTACGGCGGGTAGATGAAGCTCGACAGGTCGGGCCGGGTCGGCTTGGTCAGCACCGACTTGCGGTGACTGAACTCCTCGAAACCGTACCGGCCGTGATAGGCGCCCATACCCGACGCCCCGACCCCACCGAACGGCAACTTGGCCGTCGACACCTGGAAGGCCAGGTGGTTGACCAGCATGCCGCCGGCCGGCACTTCCTTGATTACCCGCTCGCGGGTCTCCCGGGTCTTGGTGAACAGGTAGGCGGACAGCGGCTTTGGCCGCGCGTTGATGAAACGTATTGCCTCGTCGAGGGATTGGACGGTCACCACCGGCAGCACCGGCCCGAAGATCTCGTTCTGCATCAGCGGGCCGTTCGGGTCGGGGTCGACCACCACGGCGGGCTGGATGCGCAGACTCGAGGCATCACAGGCCCCGCCGACCGCGACCTTGCCGTCCCCGCTGGCGAGGTAGCCGCTGATCCGGTCGAATTGACGTTGATTGACGATCCGCATCCCGTTGGGTTTGTCCGCCGTGAACTTCGCGATGGCGGCACCGATCTTGCTCACCAGCTCGTCGCTGATCTTGGCGTCCGCCAACACATAGTCGGGCGCGACGCAGGTCTGGCCCGCGTTCAGCAGCTTCATCCACGCGATCCGCTTGGCGGCGACATCGACGTCGGCGTCGGCCGCCACGATCACCGGGCTCTTGCCGCCGAGTTCGAGCGTGCACGGGGTCAGGTGGGGTGCGGCCCCCTCGTACACCTTGCGGCCGATCTCGGTGCCGCCGGTGAACAGCAGTCGGTCGAGGCCCTGCGCGATCAGCTCCTGGCTGACCGACCCGTCGCCCTCGACCACGGCGATCGCATCGTTGTCGAGGTACCTGGGCACCAGTTCGGCCATCAGGTGCGCGGACGCCTCGGCGATCTCCGAGGGCTTGAGGATGACGGCGTTGCCGGCGGCGATCGCGCCGACGGCGGGCCCCAGGGTCAGGTAGAACGGGTAATTCCACGCGCCGATGATCAGCACGGTGCCGTAGGGTTCGTATTCGATCCAGCCACGGCCGGGCAGCTGCGGCATCTCGAGCAGCTGGTAGCGGCGCCGCGTCCACCTGCGCACTCGCTTGGCCGCAAACTTCGCCTCGCCGGCGGTGGTCGCGATGTCGGCGATGAACGCCTCGAACGGGCTGCGGTCCAGGTCCTTGGCGAGAGCGTCCGCGATGGCCGCCTCGTTCTCTTCCATCAGCTTCGCCAGCTGCAGCAGCTGCCGCTTGCGCCACTCGATGTCGCGGGTGCGCCCCGTCGCGAACGTCTTGCGGAGCCGTGCCACCGTTGCGGGAACGTCTACCTGCTGAGCGGTCGGCGCGCCGTTGGTGGCGGATGTCTTGGGTGTAACCGATTCGGTGGTCATCGTCGTCCTTCCCCTGCTTCGGTCATCCCGGGCGCGCCCGCTGCTCGTCGCACAAGCGCTCATGGGTGATAACCGCGATCCTAACCATCCGGTTGGGAGAGCAGTTAGAAAGGATCTGGCTGCGGCCGGTCAGGGTTTGGTGGCGGTCACATAGGTGATCACAAACGGCCGGCCATCGGGCTGCGGCGGCCGTCCCAGCCGGAGCGCCTCTTCGTGCCCGTCGACCACCCCGGTGATCCAGCCGTGCGCGGTGAACCAGTCCGCACAGTCGGGCCTCTCCCCGTCCTCGAACCACAAGTCGAAAGGATTGAAAGAGGTGTCTTGGCCGCGCGCTTCGCGCTTGGCGCGCAATTCGGCAAACCTCGCCTCCGCTTCCCGGCGCCTCTCCGGGTCGATGCCGAAGTCTTCGACCGAGACCTGGCTGCCCGATGCGCTCAGCCCGTCGATAGCGACGAACAGGGCTTCCTGCGCCGCCACCGGCAGGAACGGCAGCAGCCCTTCGGCCAGCCACGCGGTCGGCTGACCCGCGTCAAAACCCTTGTCTCGCAATGCTCGTGGCCAGTCGTGGCGCAAGTCGACGGGGACGGGCCGCCGGTCGGCGAGCGGCGTCGCACCGTGCTTGGCGAGCGTCTCGGTCTTGTATTCCAGCACCTTGGGCAGATCGATCTCGTAGACGACGGTGTCGGCCGGCCAATCCAACCGGTAGGCGCGCGAATCGAGACCGGCGGCGAGGAGCACCACCTGCCGAATGCCGGCCTGTGCGGCGGCGGCGAAATACGCATCGAAGAAGCGGGTCCGCACCGCCTGCGAGTCGATCATGTTCTGAGACCGGACCGAGAAGTCTTCGTCTTCCGGGTCGTCCGGGTCCCCGGCCCACCACGCGGCCACCTGCTCGCGAACTCCCGCCAGCTCGGGCGTGGAGACCAGCGGCTCGGCGAACTGGTCACGGATGAGCGGCTCGTCGCTGGCGGTCTCTGCGGCACGGGCCAGGGCGACCATCACCGCGGTCGCGCCGACGCTGGTGGCGATGTCCCAGGAGTCGTCCAGCGAGCGCGGCATTAAAGCCGCTCGGCGACGACGAAGTCGGAGAAGGCGTCCTTGTCGTTGTCCACCTCCGCGCTTTGCACCCTGCGGTTCAGGCGGTGCATCTCGTCGATCGAATTCTGCGCGGTGGCGCGCCAGCCGTGCTCGTTGAGCCACTCGGTGAGGTCCGCACGGTGCTCGTCGCGGTACATCAGCTCGCCGACGTCGACGGTCTCCTCCAGGCCCAACTCGTCGGCGACCTTCCTGAACCGTTCCCGCATCTGCTGGCGACGCTCCTCGGCGTGCATGGGTGCCGTCTCGGCCGAGACGCGGCTGCCGGCCGGGCTCAGCTCGCCGATTTGGGTGAACAGCTTGTCCTGGGCCTCGGCGGGCAGATACATCAGCAGTCCCTCGGCGAGCCAGGCCGTCGGCCGGGTCGGGTCGAAGCCGGCGGCGCGCAGCGCGGCGGGCCAGTCCTCCCGCAGGTCGATGGCAACCTCGCGGCGATCGGCGGACGGGGTGGCGCCGCTTTCGGCCAGCGTGGCCGATTTGTACGCCAGCACCTGCGGCTGGTCGATCTCGTAGACGACGGTGCCGGCCGGCCAATCCAGCCGGTAGGCCCGGGAGTCCAGCCCCGACGCGAGGATCACCACCTGCCGGATTCCGGCGGCCACGGCGTCGGCGAAGTAAGAGTCGAAGAAGTGGGTCCGCACCGCCTGGTAACCGCGCATGTGCCGGATGCGGGCGGCGGATTCTTCGTCGATGGCCTCGATCTTGGCAACGACCTCCGGGTCCAGCATCGCCTCCCACAAGACCGCGGCCCCGGCGTTGTTGACCAGCAGCCGGGCATAGGGGTCGCGGATCAGCGGATCGGGCTGCTCGGTTTCGATGGCGCGCGCGGCGGCCACCATGACCGCCGTGCTGCCGACGCTGGTTTTGATGTCCCAGGTGTCGTCGTGGGTGCGCAGTGAACTCATCGGGTTGCTCCTCGGGTCCTTGGCGTAGGTCAGGCGGTCGGGTCGTCGAGACGGGCCCGCAGCAGGATGCTGCGCACCGCGTCGTCGACCAGGTCTTCGGGTACCGGGCGGCCCAGCCGGGCCATCTCCTCGCGGTTGTCCACGGCCCGCACCTGCCAGCCGTGGTCGGTCAGCCACTGGGCCGCGTCCGAACGGTCCGGCTCGTCATAGGTCAGCGCCTGGACGTTGACGTCCAGGCCCAGCCGTTCGCGCATCCGCAGCCAGCGCCGCGAATTGCTCCGCTTGTTCATGCCGAACGCCTCGATGGCGACCTGGCTTCCCGGGGCGCTCAGGGCGGTGAACATTTCGAAGAGGCGGTCTTGCGCGTCGCTCGGCAGGTACGGGAGCAAGCCCTCGGCCAGCCAGGCCGTCGGTTGGGTGCGGTCGAACCCCGCCGCGGCCAATGCCGCCGGCCAATCGTCACGCAGGTCGACGGGGACCGGGCGGCGGCTGGCGGTGGGGGTGGCGCCGTGGCGCTGCAGCACTCCGGTCTTGTACTCGAGCACCTGGGGCTGGTCGATCTCGTAAACCGCGGTGCCGTGCGGCCAGTCGAGGCGGTACGCCCGCGAGTCCAGTCCCGCGGCCAGGATGACCACTTGCCGGATTCCGGCCATCGCGGCGTCGGCGAAGTACTCGTCGAAGAAGTGCGTCCGCACGGCCTGGTAGTCGATGCCGATCCGGTGCGCGCGCCGGCCGGGCTCGTCGCCGTCGAGCCAGGCCAGCTCGGGGTCGGCGAGCCGTTCCCAGGCCGGGCCGGCCGACGACACGAGGATGCGCGCGAACTCGTCGCGGATGAGCGGATCATTCCCCGCGGTTTCCGCCGCGCGCGCCGCCGCGACGCCCAGCGCGGTGGCACCGACGAGTTCGGTGATGGCCCAGCTGTCGCCGGCGGATCTCAGGGAAGGCGGTAACGACTCGTCCAGATCAGTCATGACCTGACGATCTTACCGGGATAAGTTAGTTAGCCTATACGCTTTGTGCGCAACTTCACTGCCGGCGCGGGTCTAGGCGTTGGACCGCCGGAACGCTCCCTCGAGCAGCCGCCGAATCATTCCGGTGATGGACAGCAGGGCTTCGGGACCTTGAACGAAGCCCGCGTACAAACCCACCCCGCACATCAGCACGAGCAGTGCCTCGATCAACGCCGGCACGTCGACGTCGGCGGGGACCTCGCCGCGCTCCAATCCGTCGTTGACGACGCGAACGAGGAATTCGCGGCAGATCCGCACGGAGTCGTTTTCGGCTGTTTTCCATTCCGGGTGCCGCTGCGACTCGAGCACCCCGGAGATAATCAACGCCGACCCGGCGGGATTCTCGGAATTGGCGCGGGCCGCCGCGGATATGAATGCGGTCAGTTGCCCCACCAGTGTGGTCTCCCGCTCGGCCTGTCTGATCCCGCTTCCGATGATGGCTTCGTTGGTTTGCTCCAACAACTCCCGATACAGGACGCGCTTGCTGGAGAAGTAGTGGTTGATCGCCGGCCGGGTCAGGTCGGCGCGGGCCGCGATGGCCTGGAACGTCGCCCCGTCGTATCCCCGCTCGCTGAACACAAGGCGGGCCGCCTGCATGATCCGCTGTCGCGTCTCATCGGCCTTTGCGGCTGGGGGGCGTCCAGGCCTGCGGCTCACCCCTGAAGACATCGTTAAAGTGTGCCATTGCCATGGTGTGGCATTAGCGCGTTTGGCGGAATGCTGCCGAACTTTCCAGCCTCGTAGTCCTGCACCGCCTCGACCAATTCCGCCCTCGAGTTCATCACGAATGGCCCGTAGTGGAATACCGGTTCGCGAATGGGTTGGCCGCCCAGCAGCAGCACATCCATGGCGCTAGTGCGCGACGATTCCTGCGCCTGGTCGGCGCCCACGGTGATCCGATCCCCGGGGCCGAGCACGGCCAGTTGGCCCTGCCGAATCGGATGAGCGACCGGACCGACGCATCCGCTGCCGGACAGCACGTAGACGAGCGCGTTGAAGTCGCGCCGCCACGGCAGGTTCAGCCGAGCGCCGTTTTCGATTGTCGTGTGCGCGAGCGTGATCGGCGTGTGGGTGATCCCGGGCCCCCGATGACCGTCGACCTCGCCCGCGATGATGCGCACCAGCGCCCCGCCGTCGTCGGAGGCGATCAGCTTCGCGTCGCCCCCTTCGATGGCCTGATAGCGCGGGGGCGCGAACTTGTCCCGCTTCGGCAGGTTCACCCACAGCTGGATGCCGTGGAACAGGCCGCCGCTGTCGACCAGTTCCGCGGGCGGCGTCTCGATGTGCAGGATCCCCGAACCGGCGGTCATCCACTGCGTGGCACCGTCGGTGATCAGGCCGCCGCCCCCGTGGGAGTCCTGGTGGGCGAACTTGCCGTCGATCATGTAGGTGACCGTCTCGAACCCGCGGTGTGGGTGCCAGTCGGTGCCCCTCGGCTCACCGGGTTGGTACTCGACCTCACCCATCTGGTCCATGTGCACGAAGGGGTCCAGCGCGGCGGCGCTGACCCCCGCGAAGGCCCGGACGACGGGGAAGCCCTCCCCCTCGTAGCCGCGCGGGCCGGTGGTGATCGATCGGACCGGCCGCTCGGTCTCGGCCGGGACGGCGGCGCCGATCCGTGGCAATGTCAGCGTGTTGGCGGTGATGGCGGGCATGTGACCTCCGTAAATGTGAACGTTTCGTATAACCGGACTGCAGTCCAGTTATTCCCCGGCTCCTGCCTGCTCGGGCGATGGTTGAGTAGGGCAATATTTGCTCTGGGAAAGGGTCGGCGGTCCCGCACAATCGTTTGGACGGTCGACGAGCAAAGCGGGGCCGTCGGGGGAAGGATGCGCTGATGGGGCAAAAACCGACGGCCGCCGCTCCCATCCGGACCACCCGGCCCGTCTCCCGCGCCGTGGGTCAATTCGCCGGCTGGCTGCGCGCGAACCGGCTCGGGCTCTTCTGCGTGGCAATCGTGGTCGGCCTTGGCGCCGGGATTGGCGCGGTGGCGTTCCGCTACCTGATCTTCGGCTTTACCTGGCTGGCGACGGGGCACGACGAGTTCGGCCAGGACGGTTGGGTGGGCAGCGACCATCTGCCCTGGCTGGGGATCGGCTTCTTCGTGGTCATCCCCGTCGTCGGCGGATTGCTATACGGACCGCTGATCTCGCGGTTCGCCCGAGAGGCTCGCGGCCACGGAGTCCCGGAAGTCATGATCGCGGTGGCCGAGAACGGCGGCCGCATCCGCCCCCAGGTGACCGTGGTGAAAGCGCTGGCCTCCGCGCTGTGCATCGGCACCGGGGGCTCCGTTGGCCGGGAGGGGCCGATCGTGCAGATCGGCGCGGCGCTCGCGTCCGGCTTCGGTCAGTGGGTGCGAATGCCGGAGAACCGGCTGCGCGTGCTGGTGGCCTGTGGCGCCGCGGGCGGCATCTCCGCCACCTTCAACGCCCCCATCACCGGGGTGTTCTTCGCCGTGGAGCTGATCCTCCGGGAACTGTCCGTCGAAGCAATCTTCACGATCATGCTCTCGTCGATGGTTGCCGACGTGGTCGCCCGCGTGTTCTTCGGCTCCGCGCCGTTCCTCACCGAGCTGCCCGCCGGGATCGAATTGGACCACATCGCCAATTACCTGTTGGTGGCGCTCCTAGCGGCGATCGCCGGGCTCATCGGGATCCTCTTCAAGAACGTTCTCTACAAGACCGAGGATCTGTGCGACCGGGTCTGGGGCAGCCGCCCGGATTGGGCCCGGCCAGCGGTCGGCGGAATCGTGCTCGGCCTGCTATTGCTGGCTGTCCCACAGCTCTATGGGGTGGGCTATCCGGTGATGTATGCCGCCTTCGCCGGGCACTATGCGCTATGGCTGTTGCTGGTCCTGGCCGCCGGCAAGATGCTGGCCTGCAGTCTGACCATCGGGATAGGCGGATCCGGCGGGGTGTTCGCTCCTTCTCTCTTTGTGGGGGCCACCTCCGGCATGGCTTTTGGGTTGTTCGTTCAGCACACCATCGGCACCGCCGTCGGGCATCCGGCCCTGTACGCGATCGTGGGCATGGGGGCCGTGTTCGCGTCCGCAGCCAGAGCCCCGCTCACCGCACTGGCCAGCACGGTCGAGATGACCGGGGATTTCACCCTGACCCTCCCGGTCATGCTGGCCGTGGCCGTCGGGACCACAGTGTCCCGCGGGGTCTCCTACGGCACCATCTACACCACCAAGCTGCTGCGCCGTGGCATTGACATCGATCGGCCCAAACCCACCCACGCCTTCGCCGACCTCACCGCAGCCGACGCGATGCACAGGTTCGCCGTCCCCCTGGATTTGACCCGTCCGACCGGCACCGTCGGTGGCGACCTCACCGCCTTGCTCGGCCCCCTCACCCGGATACGCGAACCGCAGGCGCTGTTCGCCAACGACAGCCTTGCCCAGGCGTTGCGCCAGCTCGTCCTATTCGGGCGTGACGGGCTGCCGGTCATCGACACCGAGGCCCGATCTGTCCAGGGCTGGCTGACAAATCAGAACGTGTTACGCGCGGTCGCCGCGTCCTTCACCGACATGGCGGCGGACGCGCAACCGGCAATGCCTGACCACGACCCGCACAGCGAGCTCGACGGCTACTGCATCATCGAACACACCCTGGCCGAAGATTCGATGGCCGTCGGCCGGCTCCTGGGCGACCTCGAATTCCCGAACGACCACCTGCCCGTGTCGGTGCTGCACAACCGACGGCTCATCGACGCCGACGCCAGGTTACGGCTTTCGGTGGGCGACCGGATCAACATCCTGGCGCCCAAAAACGGTGCCGCGCAGGAGAATGCGTTACCCGACTAGGAGCTGCGAGCGGTGCTCGCCGCGTCCTTCTCGGTGGTCGACCCCTCGTGCGTCAACGTCCCGCCCGCGCTCTCCAGGTGCGCCCGCACGAACCACTGGAACTTCTCCAGGTTCCCGGCCTGATCGATCAGCAGGTCCTGCGTGACCGGGTCGAGCTCCTCGGTCTCCTCGATGCACTTACGGATGTCCTCGATGACGCCGGTGTAGACCAGGTCGAGCGCCGCGAGGTGGGCCTGGACGGTGTCGCGGCCGACCGAATAGTCGTCCCAGGTGCGGTCTTTGATGATGGCCCCCGGCGTGCCCTGCGGTGACCCGCCCAGGGCGGCGATGCGCTCGGCGACGTCGTCGGCGAAACCGCGGACCGCATCCACCTGCGGGTCGATCATCTCGTGCACACCAATGAAGTTGGGCCCCACCACATTCCAGTGCACGTGCTTGAGGGTGAGGTGAAGGTCGTTGTAGGTGCTCAGTTGTTTCTGCAGCAGTTCGGTCAGCCGGGCTCCCTGCTTGTCGGTGAGTCCCGGGATGGTGAACTGTGTCATCGATTTCCTCCGTTTCGCACACGGTCACGTCTTCGGGGTTGGTTACCCGATGGCCGTTGCTGAAAACCCGGGGCCGGCGAGGCGATGACCACGTTTAGAGGTTGCTGATGTGCTGCACCGGCAGCCGGGCGCCCCGCCGCGGCTCATATGCCAGACCGCTGGCCTCGAGCAACCGGACCACCCGGTGGCGGTGCGGTCGCATGGGTTCGAGCAGTTCGACCATGCCGGCGTCGTCGACCGGGCGGCCGATCAACGTCCAGCCGATCATTTTCGGGATGTGATAGTCGCCCACCGACAGCGCGTCGGCGTCACCGAACGCCCGTTGCGCCGTCTCGGCGGCGGTCCATTCGCCCACGCCCGGCAACGACATCAGCGCCGCACGGGCCTGCGCCGCCGGACGGGATGCCAGTCGTTCCAGGCTGCTGGCCCGCTGCGCGCACGTCACCACCGTCCGCGCACGTCCGGGATCGACATTGGCGCGGTGGAACTCCCACGACGGGATGTAGCGCCACGACTCGGCCGATGGCGGCACCCGCATCCTGGCCGGCGCCGGTCCCGGGGCGGGCGACCCGTACTTGGACACCAGCAGCCGCCACGATCGAAACGCGTCGGCGCCCGGCACCCGCTGCTCGATGATCGCGGGAATCAGCGCCTCGAGCACCAACCCGGTGCGACCCAGGCGAAGGTGGGGCACCCGGCGCTGCGCGGCGGCGACGGTCGGGTGGTGGGGCACGAAATCCGAGGCGTCGTCCTCGAGGCCGAGCAGCGCGGGCAGCCCCTCCACGAACTCCGGCGCCCCGCTTCCCCACGCGACGCAGTGCGCGGCGTTGGCGGCGGCCCGGCTGATCCGGGCGGTGACGGGTCCGGTGGGCAGCAGGCTGGTTCGCCAGATCGCGCCGTCGCCGGACGCCTGGAAACAGGGGTCCCCGGCCCCCCGCCGAAGCGGCGCCAACGTATGCCCGAAGCTGACCGCCCCCGGGAAAGTGACCGTGCGCGCGCTCTCCACCAACCAAATCTCCGATTGACCGTTAACGATGTGCCAAGTCAATATTGCGATGTGATGACGCCGTTCGATGACCCGCAGGGCGAACTGGCTTGGATGTTTCTACAGAGTGCGAGCGACGGCGGCGATCTCGACGAGGGCTTCACGCTGCTCAGCGACGACTTCACCTACTGGACTCTGCTCACGCGCTCCGAGTGTGACAAGGAAACGTTCCGGCGGGCGATCGAGCGCCGCAAACAGCAACTCGAGTTGACCATCGACCTGGTGCGCTGTGTCAACGAGGGAGAGACCGTGGTCGTCGAGGCGCAGGCCACCGGCACCACCACCGCCGGCGTCGAGTACGACAGCCCGTTCGTCTGCATCTTCGACACCCGCGACGGACTGATCGTCTCGATGCGCCTGTACAGCGACACCCGGGCGCACGAGGCCGCGCTTCCCGGGTGGACGTACTAGGAAGCCGACACGCTGATTTCGGCCTTGTTCGGGTAGAAGGCCACGTGGCCGGCGATCGCCGCGACCGCGGGATAGGGCTGCTCGTACGTCCAGATGACGTCCTCGACGATGTCGCCGTGCGAACCCGTCACGCTGTAATAGCTGGCCTCGCCCTTGAACGGGCAGTACGTGCTGGTGTCCGTGCGGGTCAGCCGGTCCTGCACCACGTCACTCATCGGAATGTACTGCACCGCAGGCAAACTGGCTTCCCGTAATTCCAGGGCGGCCGTCGTGTCGGCTACCAGCTCGCCGTTGACGCGAACCTGTACCCGCCCCTTCGTCGGCTCGATGGTGATCGGGTGGCCAGCGCTTGGCTCTTTGATTTCGGGGTGGCTCATGGTTTCCTCCTAGACGCCGATGGACGTTGCAACGCCATCCGGGTCTCGGGGCTTCCCGATCAGGGCGGCCCGAACGCGTAGCGGTGGTATTGCGCCATGTTGGCGACGGCCTCAACCAGCGACATGACCTTTCCCAGCGCCCGTGTGGAGCGCGGGAGTTGCGCGAATGTGTACGACTCGAACCACCGCTCCCAGGCCAGGAGCCGTACACCCGGCACCGCGTCGACGATGTCGTCAGGCCCGTTGATCGCCCACGACAGCGTGGATCCCGAACGGCGCACGACGGTGTTGAGCCACTGCGACTTGATCCCGAGCGAGTTGAAGGCGTCGAACTGCAGCTCACCCGAGCCGAAGTGATCGACCACGCGGCGCAGCAGTGCGGTGCCGTCCTGCTCGGTGAGGTACATGGTCAGCCCCTCGCCGATCATCAGCGCGGGACGGTCCGCGGGAATGTCCCGGAGCCAGGCCGGGTCGGTGACGGAGGCGGCGATGACCCGATAGTGGTCGCGCGCGGGGTAGAGCTGCGCGCGCAGCGCGGCGACTTCGGGGTAGTCGACGTCGTACCACTCGACGCCCGGGCCCGGCTGCACCCGCAGACACCGGCTGTCCAGTCCGCAGCCCAAGTGCAGCACGACGGCTCGTGGGTGCGCCGCAAGAAATTGGCGGACCCAGGCATCGAAGTGCGCGGACCGGGTGGTGACCGACGGTGCCCTGCGCGCCGTGATGGTGGTCTTTTTCCAGTCGTAGTCGATGCGTCGGACGATCTCCTTGGCATACTCGTCGCCGAGGATCGGTGTCTCGAAGTCGGCGTCCAGCGCCTTGGCGTACAACGTCGCCAGCATCGTCTGGGGCGCCCCGCTGAGGTCAACGCTCACCCTTTCGGCAGTCACGCCGCCCGAGGCTAGCCGCGCCGCGACCGCGCCAGCCGTGTTGAACGCGCGGCGGCGCGGCGTTCAGCCCGGAGTCGCGCTCTTGCCGCTGGCGACCTTCAGCTCCGACCAGAACCGCGCCGCCTCACGGATCGATTCCTCGACCGGCCGCGGCTGCCAGCCCAATTCCCGCTTCGCCTTGCTGCTGTCCACGTCGGCTTCGGCGCGCATCATCCGCACCGAGGCCAGGCTGAGCTCGGCGTCCTTCCCGGTGAGTCGGGCCTTGAGCGTGCCGGCCGCCGCCAGGGCGTAGAGCATCGGGACGGAAATCGAGCGTTGCGGCGGTGGAACGCCGACCTCGTCGGCCGCGATGCGGACGACGTCGTTCAAAGCGATCATCCGCTCAGAGACGAGGTATCGCTCGCCGATGCGCCCGCGCTCGGCCGCCAGGATCATGGCCCGCGCCGCGTCGTCGACGCCGACGACTTCCAGCGCAATGCCGTTCATCAGGAACGGCAGCTTGCCGAAGACCGCGCCGGCGATGAAGGCGCCGTGCGGAGTGCCGCCCCAGTCCCCGCTGCCGTAGGTCGTCGACACGCACATCGCGATGGCGGGCAGGCCGGCCTCGGCCACATACCGCAGCACCAGATTCTCGGCTTCCAAACGCGATTGGACGTAGGGGGTCAGGCGGCGGGACCGGATCACGTCGTCCTCGGTCGCCACGTGGCCATGCCGCCGGCCCACCGTCGTATAGGTGCTCGTGAAGATGAACCTGCGCAGGTCCGGTTGGTTGACGGCGACGTCGAGAACGTTGCGCAGGCCTTCGACATTGGTGCGGAACAGCGGCGTCGGGTCGCGCAGCCATGCGCGGGTGTCGACGACGCAGTAATAGACGTCGTCCACACCGTCCATCGCCTCCCGCAGCGTGGCGTCGTCGAACACGTCCCCGTGGAAGCGGGTCAGCTCGAGGTCGTCGATCGAGCGGGTGTTGGCGTTCGGGCGCACCATCGCCCGCACCGGGAACCCGTCGGCCACGAGCTGGCGGGTGACATGCGAACCCAGGAAGCCGTTGGCGCCGATGACGAGCTTGGGCTTGGTGCTCACTGGGCTCCTCCGTTCTCGTGCATCCACCGCGCCGCGTCCTCGTCGAGCGTGCCCAGCGCCTGGGCCTTACGGCACCACTTCATCCCGGCCCGCAGGAAGCGCAGCGGGTTATAGATGTCTTCCTGGCGGCGCCACAACCCGTCCCCCGCGTACGTGACGATCGAGATGTTGGTCGCGCTGATGACGCTCCCGTCCCCCGGGTCGCGCATCGGGTTGTCCAGTTCGCAGATGATCCGCCCGGTGGGCTCGTCGATGACGGACCACAACGACGGGAACGCCACCATGTGGCTGCCGGGATACGTGGTCATCGTCCGCTTGATCCACTGGCGGACCTCGTCGCGTCCGTGCATCGTGCCGGCCGCGTGCTCGACGTACTCGACGTCGGGGGTGTACTGCTCGACCCAGGCGTCCCAGTCGTGGGTTTCGGCGGCCCGGGCCACCGTCTGCTCGAACTTCTCGAAGGCGGCGGCTAGTTCGCCGCGGGAAAACGTAGGAGTCGTCATGCTGCGGCACTTCCCGAAATCGTCGCGACGTTGCGGCTCATCGGCGGAGTGTAGCCTGGGCGGCATCGTGGCCGGTTAGGAGGACGAGCAATGGCAACCGAAAAAGCGGTACTCGCCGGCGGCTGTTTCTGGGGGATGCAGGAACTCATCCGCAAACAGCCGGGCGTGGTTTCGACGCGGGTCGGA
This sequence comes from Mycobacterium sp. E735, assembly GCF_001666955.1. Lineage (NCBI taxonomy): Bacteria > Bacillati > Actinomycetota > Actinomycetes > Mycobacteriales > Mycobacteriaceae > Mycobacterium > Mycobacterium sp. E735. The sequence goes on from NZ_LZIX01000029.1 coordinate 16,491, forward strand.
TACACCGGCGGCGACGTCCCCAATGCGACCTACCGCAACCACGGCACGCACGCCGAGGCCATCGAGATCGTCTACGACCCGGCGGTCACCGACTACCGCACCATGCTCGAGTTCTTCTTCCAGATCCACGATCCGACGACGAAGAACCGCCAGGGCAACGACCGTGGACTCAGTTATCGGTCCGCCATCTTCTACCTCGACGAGGAGCAGAAGCGCATCGCGCTGGACACCATCGCCGACGTCGACGCGTCGGGGTTGTGGCCCGGCAAGGTCGTGACCGAAGTCAGCCCGGCCGGCGATTTCTGGGAGGCCGAGCCCGAGCACCAGGACTACCTGCAGCACTACCCGAACGGGTACACCTGCCACTACATCCGCCCGGGCTGGAAACTGCCGCGCCGGGCCACGGCCGACCAGTAGGCGCCCGGCTCAGCGCCGGCGCACCACGATCCGGCCGCCGTCCTTGGGCGTGTAGGCGACGCCGCGGCCGTGCCACCGCTCTCCGGGTGCGGTCGTGGTCTCGATGGTGAAGTGCCGCAGCACCGTTCGCAGCACGACGTCCATCTCCATGTTGGCGAACGCCGCCCCCACGCACCGGCGGGTGCCACCGCCGAACGGGATCCACGCGAAGGCCGACGGCTTGGTCCCGATGTAGCGTTGCGGATCGAAGCGCTCCGGATTCGGGAAGACTTCGGGGTTTTCGTGAATCTGCGCGATGCTCACCAGGATTGACTTGCCGCGGGGGATGACCCACTCCCCGAGCTGGTACCGCGGGGGGTAGACGCGCCGGGCGGCGAAATCGATCACCGTCCGGGCCCGCTGGACTTCGAGGATGGTCGCCTGACGTAACTCCTGGCCGTCGGTGTCGGCCTCGTCGACCAGACCGGCCAGCACGTCCGGATGCCGGGTCAGCCGCTCGAACGCCCAGCCCAGCGTGGAGGCCGTCGTTTCATGACCGGCGGCCAGCAGCGTGAGCAGTTCGTCGCCAATGTCCTTGCGCGACATGACCGAACCGTCGTCGTAGGTGCTGCGTAACATCAGGGCGAGCACGTCGCTGCGCTCGTCGAAGTTGGGATCTGCCCGCTCGGCTTCGATCAGCCTGTCGATGACGGCGTCGTACCGGCGGCGCCACTCGTCCAGGCGCCCCCATGGGGTGAAGCGCCCGTAGCTGCGCCGCGGTTTGGGCATCGTCGCCATCCGCGAGCCCAGCGTGACCCACGGCGGGATGAGGCGGCGCAGCTCGTCGAGCTCGGCGCCTTCGGCCCCGAAAACCGCGCGCAGGATCGCGTTGAGCGTGATGCGCATCATCGACGGCAGAGTCGCGAACGCCTCACCCTCCGGCCAGCCCGCGGTCTCCCGCAGGGTCTCTTCTTCGATGATCGACTCGTACTTCTTCATGCTCTTGCCGTGGAACGGCGGCGCCAACAACCGGCGGCGACGGCGATGGTCCTCCCCGTCGAGCGCGAACACGGAGCCGGAGCCGAACAGCCGGCTCAGGTTGGGCTGGATGTTGCCGAGCTCGTCGGGGCTGGTGGTGAAGATCTGCTTGGCCAGTTGCGGGTCGGCCACCACCACGACCTCGCCGTACATGGGCAGGTTCAGCGCGAAGACGTCGCCGTACCGACGGGCCAGGCGCTGGATCATCCCGCGCCGTGAGATCGCAAAACCCAGACCCTGCAACAGCTTTGGCAGGCGAGCCGCCGGGGGCAACCGGACGGCCGCGGGGGCGGTGACGACTTCACTCATGGCGGGCTGCTCCCCATCATCTCCCCCGGACGCCGGGGTGGTACCGCGGTGTACCAAAACCTTTCCCGATACGGTACTCTGTGGTACCAACCGATGACAAGAGGGTGCCGCACCGATGGAAGGGGCCGCCCGTGAGCCCAGCGGCGACAGCGACGGCTGACGAAGCGGTCCTTGGCGACCCGTTTCGGCTGAGGTTGCTCGACGGCCTCGCCGCCTCCATCGCCGAGCGCGGTTACCGCGCCAGCACGGTCGCCGACGTCGTTCGTCACGCCCGCACGTCCAAGCGCACCTTCTACGACCAGTTCGCAAGCAAAGACGAGTGCTTCCTCGAGCTCTTGGGCACCGACATCGAAAGGCTCGGTGAGTGCATCGCTGCGGCCGTCGATCCCGAGGCCGACTGGCATCAGCAGATACGCCAGGCGGTCGAGGCGTACGTCGGCTACATCGAGTCCCGGCCGGCGATCACGCTCAGCTGGATTCGGGAACTGCCCTCGCTCGGCGCCGCCGCCCGCCCGGTACAGCGCCGCGGGCTGCAACTGCTGTCAAGTCTGCTGATCGACCTCAGCGCCAGCCCCGGCTTCCAGCGAGCCGAGCTGCCTCCGCTGACCGCCCCGTTGGCGGTCATCCTGCTCGGCGGTCTGCGCGAACTGACCGCGCTCGCCGTCGAAGACGGAAAACCGGTGCGGGGCATCGTGGAGCCGGCCGTCGACGCCTCCATCGCCCTGCTCGGCCCGCGACAGTAGGGTCGAGCACAGAACCTCAACCGAACAAAGGACCTTGCGATGCGGCTGTCGACCCGGAACCAACTCAAAGGGACCATCACCGAGGTCGACCTCGGCAGCGTGATGGCGATCGTGGAGGTCAAGCTCGACGGCGGTGAGCAGATCGTCACGTCCTCCGTCACCAAGGACGCCGCGATCGATCTCGGGCTCGAGGCCGGGCAGCCGGCGACCGTATTCATCAAGTCCACGGAAGTCACCATCGGGGTCGACTAGCCCATGGCGCCGACGATGCGCGCCGAGCGCTTCTACGCAGACACCAGAACCGTTGCGCTCGAAGACGTTCCGATTCCCGAGCCGGGCCCCGGCGAAGTTCTGGTCAAGGTCGCCTTCTGCGGCATCTGCCACTCGGACCTGAGCCTGATCAACGGCACTTTCCCGGCGCAGCAGCCCGTGGTGACCCAGGGCCACGAGGCGTCGGGCACCGTCGCGAAACTGGGGCCGGAGGTGACCGGCTGGGACGAGGGCGACCGGGTGGTGGTCCCCGCCGGCCGGCCGTGCCGACGCTGCGCGAACTGCCGCCGCGGCGATGGGGTCAATTGCCTGCGAATCCAATTGATGGCATTCGCCTACGACGGGGCGTGGGCCGAATACACCGTGGCGCAAGCGACGGGGCTGACGCGGGTGCCCGACAACGTTCCGCTGGAGCAGGCGGCGATCCTGGCCGACGCGGTGTCCACGCCGTTCGGGGCCGTCGTCCGGACGGGTAAAGTCACGGTCGGTGAATCGGTCGGCGTGTGGGGCGTGGGCGGGGTCGGCACCCACATCGTCCAGCTCGCGCGGCTGGTCGGCGCCGCACCCATCATCGCCGTCGACATCAACCCCGCAGTGCTGGAGCGGGCGTTGACCCTCGGCGCGGACTACGCGTTCGACCCCCGCGACGACGGGCTGAGGGACAACGTCGCGGAAGTCACCGGCGGGCGGCTGCTCGATGTGGCCTTCGACGCCGTCGGGCGAAAGGTGACGTTCGAGCAGGGGCTCGACTGCCTCACACCCGGTGGCCGGCTGGTGGGTGTCGGGATGAGCGCCGAGGCGCCGACCGTCGGGCCCACCTCCCTGTTCGGGTTGACCCACAAGCAGGTGCTCGGGCACTTGGGATATCAGAACGTGGACATCGAGACGCTGGCGAAGTTGGTTTCGGCTGGGCGCCTTGACGTTTCGAGGTCAATCAGCGAGATCGTCGCGCTGGAGGACGTGACGGAGGGCATCGAGAAGCTCGAGCGCCAGGACGGCAACCCCATCCGGATCCTGGTGCAGCCCTGACGCCTATCCTTCGCCGCGCAGGAAGGTCCGAACCCGGTCGAGCACCAGCTCCGGGCGCTGGTCGATGATCCAGTGTCCGACCCCGTCGACCAGCTCCACTTTGAAATCGCTGATGTGGTCGGCATACCCGTCGGTGAGGTCGGGAGTGATCACCGGGTCTTGGGTGCCGGTGAGCCAGCGGACCGGCACCTCGACGTGCGCGTCGTCGAACTCGCCGCGCATCCAGCGCAGCATCTCCCCGGTCTGGAAGCTGCGATACCAGCGCGAGCCCGCCTCCGCGTGGCCGGGCTGACGCATGCACTCGGCGTAGATGCGCAGGTCGTCCTCGGGCAGTGCGTAGCCGCCACCCACCCACGAGCCGAGCACGCGGCTCGCCCTCGAGTTGAGATTGCCGATCATCCGCGGCCCGACGACCGGAAGCGAAATCGGGATCTGATACCAGAGCCGCCAAAAGTTCCGCGCCGCACGCAGATCGCGCTTCACCCACGGCGCCACCGTGTTGACTCCGAAGAACCCGCTCACCTTCTCCGGGTGGCGCAGCATCATGATGAACGCGGCCGGTCCGCCCCAATCATGCGCGACGAGCTTGACCGTCGCCACACCGAGGCGATCCAGGACGGCCGCCAGGTCGTCGGCCATCTCGGTCTTGGTGTAGCTCGTGCGGGGCGCCGAGCTCCAGCCGGCGCCGCGCAGGTCGGGGCACAGCACGCGATAGCCGTCGGCGGCCAGCGGGCCGATCAGGTTGTGCCATTCCCACCAGTTCTGCGGGAAACCGTGCACCAACATCACCGCCGGCCCTTCGGCGGGGCCCGCATCCGCGACGTGGATCGTCACGCCGCCTCCGAGCTCCACATACCTATGTTCGACACCGTCCAGCGCGGGCATATTGACCATGAATGGAGAACGTAGCCGCCTGCCGCGGGTTAGGCCAGAAACCGCTCGACATAAGGCGCGAACCGGTCGCGCAGGTCGGCCTCGTCCAACCCGAACATCGCGCAGGACGTCGCAACGTTCCCCAGCCGACCGCGCCGATGGCCCGCCAGGTACTCGTCGATCGCCGACTTGGCGTCGTCGCCGAACGGCTCGCCGGCCAGCGCGTACACCCGTTGGGCGACGCCGATTTCGTCGGCCATGAAGTCGTCGAACCGGACGTCGATCGACCGATCCGGGCCAATCGTGTCGCGATCGCGGACGAGCGCGGTCAGCATGTCGTCCAAGCGGTCGATCCACGACGCCGCGATCTCCTCCACCGGGACCGGCGAGCGGTGCATGCGCGCGGAGTAGGTGATCATCGCGATCATTGACAGCGCCACCGGCACCGGGTCGCGGTGGGTGAAAACGACGATGCTGCCGGGGAAGACGCGATCGAGCACCGGCACCTGCTCGAGATGCTGGGGCGACTTGAGCAGCCAGCGCCGCCCGCCGCGCAAGAACTGCATGGCCTTGAGTTGCCGGGCGAGGTATTCGTAGTGCGGCGTCTGGTCGTGGGTCTGGTAGTAGGCACGCCAGCGCGGCACGTGGGCCAGCGTCTCGAAAAGCATGGTCGAGAAGTCGTTGGCCAGCAGCTGGATCTCTTCGTGGACGTGCTCGGTGGTCATCTCGTGCATCAGCGGGAAATAGGGCATCACGGTGTTGATCACGCCGACCGCCACGTCCATCCGCGCGCGCCGCGGATCCGGCTCGATCCCGGCCTCGGCCGGCAGCGGGAACGGTTCGACGCTTTCCCAGTACGGCATGGTGCGGAACGTGGGCGGGGCCGCCAGCAGGTTGTGCAGATGGGTGGTGCCGGTGCGCGGCAGCCCCGCGATCACCACCGGCGGTCGCAGCTCGATGTCGTCGATCTCGGGATGCCGCCGCACCAGGTCGGTCAACAGCAGCCGGTTCTTGAGCAGCTGCAGCAGCTGCCCGAAGAAATTGACCGTGCCCGCGTCGTGGCGGCCGTCGATGTCACGCAGCGCGGCCAGATAGACGTCGAGCCGCTCCCCGTAGTCCGGCGGCCCGAAATCGTCCAGGCCGGTGTCGGCGGCGGCCCTGGCGTGCAGCGCGTCGGCGTCCAGTGGGCAGTCCGGCGCCAGCGAGGCCATCATGTCGAGGATTTGCCGGGCCTCGGGGCTGAAGCGGGGCTCGGCGAGGTCATCAAGGCGAACGGCGTCGGTCACGGCGACTTATGTTACTCTCGGTTTCGTAATGGTAGTGGATTTTGGCCGCCCCCGTGACCCACGCATTGACGGCGCAGTGCTGAGCGCGACCGTGGAGCTGCTCGCCGAGACCGGCTACAGCGGGCTGTTGGTCTCCGCGATCGCCGAACGCGCGGGCACCAGCAAGCCCGCTATCTACCGGCGCTGGCCGAGCAAAGCGCACCTGGTCCACGAGGCGGTGTTCCCCATCGGCGCCGCCACCGAGCTGCCCGATACCGGGTCCCTGCCCGACGACCTGCGCGAAATGGTCCGTCGTGCAATGCGTTTCCTGACCACCCCGGCCGCCAGAGCCGCCCTGCCCGGGCTGGTGGGTGAGATGGCCGCGGACCCGACCCTGCATTCGGCGCTGCTGGAGCGATTCGCCGGCGTCATCGGCGGCGGCCTCGCCGAGTTGTTGCGACGGGCGGCGCGCCGCGGCGAGGTCCGGCCCGAAGTGACCGCCACCGAACTCACGGATGCCATCGCCGGCATCACGCTGATGGGCTTGCTCACCCGCGTCACCGAACTCGACGACGGGTGGGTCGATCGCACAACCACGTTGCTCCTGAAGGGAATCCGCGCATGACGCACGAGACGACGACCGCGTGGCAGGAGCTGCTCGCCACCTTGGGCACCCTTGACCGCTCGTTCCTGGAGGGCGACCGCGCGGTGGTCGACGACCGGCACGTCGCCGACGGTTACCGCATGATCGCCAGCACGCTCGGCGTCGCCTTCGACACCTACCTTTTCACCGAACCCGGCCGGCCGCAGTTCGTCGCCGTGAACACCCCGTTTCGTCGCGACCGGCGCTGGGGCGGCGACAACACCGACGCCTACTACTACATCTGCCCGATCGATCCGCGGCGCCGCTACCGCATCAGCGGCAACAAGGGTGACAGCGCCTACTTTTCGGTCACGGCCTACAACGAGCCGTCACCGGGCGCGTGGTCGGACCGGGTGGTGGCAATCGTCCGCGACAGCGATCTCGATGTCCTCAATATGGACGCCGCCGGCAACTTCGCGTTCGATCTCGGCCCCACGCCCGACGCGGCCGTCCTGATGACGCGCGACTATCAGGCCGACCCGCTGACCGGCCGCCCCGTCACCTGGCGGATCGAGGCGCTCGACGAGCCGGACCCGATCCGGCACGGGGATGCCGAGACGGCCGCGCGGCTGAGGGCGATCGCGACCTGGCTGCGCACCATGTTCGCCATCGTGCCGCTGGCCGTCGGGACGCGCGTGCAGGACCAACACGCCCTCGGACATGAGACCGCGCACGCGGCAAATGCATTCGCCGATCCTTACCAGGTCCCCGACGCCAACTTCGGTTGGTCGGCGCGCGACGCCTGCTACTCCTACGGCAGCTTTGTGCTCGATGAGGACGAAGCGCTCGTCATCACGCACCGCCCGCCGTCGTGCAGGTTCTGGAACCTGGTCGTATGGAACCAGTTCATGGCCACGTTCGGCGCGGCCGACGCCCGTTGCTCGATAAACGGCCACGCCGCCGCGCTCAACAGCGACGGCACGGTGACCATCGTCCTGTCCCGCGGGATGACCGCCCACCCGAATTCGCTGACCACGCTGGACTATCCGCGCGGCAACCTCGCCTTCCGGTGGTTCCTGGCCGACGGGGTGCCGGAGCGTCCGGAGGTGCGACTCGTCAAGGCGACCGACGCGCCCACGGCCGTTCGCTGACGCCCCGGCCGCCGAGCGTGTGGCCCGGGTACGAAAACCCGTCGTTGATTTGTCCATATCCGCCACGGTCGGGGTTTAGCCGATCTCGCCGACCAGCTCGATGGCCCGGCCGAGCGTGCCAAGCTTCGCATCCAGCGTGTCGCCGGCCGGATACAGCCGCACGGTGCTCACGCCGGCGTCCCGCCACACGCTGAGCCGGGCGCGAACCATCTCCTCGGTGCCGATCAGCGTGGTGGCCAACACCATCTCGTCGGTGACCAGTGCGGCCGCGCCGTCGCGGTCGCCGCGCTGCCAGCGTTCGCGTACCTCGGCGGCGATCTCGGACCAGCCTTGGCGGCTGTAGGCCTGGTTGTAGTAGTTCGTGCTGGACGAGCCCATGCCGCCCAGGCTGAAGGCGAGCTCCTTTTTGCGGCCCGCGACCATGCCGCGCAACTCCTGCTCGTCGGCAGCGAAGGCGACTTCGGCGCCCTGGCAGATGTCGACGTCGGCGCGGGTGCGGCCGGCGGCGGCCAAGCCCTCGTCGAGGTGTGAGAAGTAGGCCTCGCCGGCACCCACCGGGACGAAGCTGGTGCCCAGCCACCCGTCGGCGGTCCGACCCGTCAACCGCAGCATCGCCGGTGAGAGCGCGGCAAGGTAGATCGGGATCGGGTGCTCGGGCCGGGTCGACAACCGCATCGGCACCCCTTCGCCGCCGGGCAGCGGAATGTGGAATTGCTTGCCGGAGTAGGACACTTTGCCGCCGGCGAAGACCTGCCGCACGATGTCGACCGTTTCGGAGATGCGCGCCAGGGGCCGGCTGAAGGAGACGCCGTGCAGGCCCTCGATCACCTGCGGGCCGGATGCGCCGAGCCCGAGGAGGAATCGTCCGCCCGACAGGTTGGACAGCGTGATGGCGGTCTGCGCGACCATGACCGGCGAGCGGACGCCCACCTGCAGGACACCGGAGCCCAGTAGGACCCGCTCGGTCCGCGCCGCGAGGTAGCCGAGCGCCGAGGGCGCGTCGGAGCCCCAGGCCTCGGCGACCCAGCACACGTCGAGGCCCAGTCGTTCCGCTTCGACGACGAAAGCGGCGGTTTCGCCCGCGGCGCTGGACAACTCGACCGTCGTCGCGGTGCGCATCAGCGCACCCCGTGTTCGGCCAGCCTCTTGATCGCCGCGAGTGTCTTGCCGATCGCGGCCTCGAACTCGCGCATCCGCACGAACACGATTTTCTGCTCCTTGTCGGGCATCGACTCGATGGCCACCGACAACCCCGAACGGCCCGGCCCCATCTGCATCCAGTAGCTCAGCGCGTGCCGCCGTCGCGGGGCGTCAGCCTGAACCGCCACATCGCCGCGGGATTGTCGGGTTCGCCTACGGCCCAGGAGAATTCACGCGGTTCGTCGTATGCGACGATCTGGGAGGTGGTGCTCCATTGCCCGAACGCGTCGTGCTGGTTGTGTCCGACGAAGCGCGCGCCCACGCACGGGGCGTCGGCACCCTCGGCCCACTCGACGGCTTGCAACTCGTTGCTCAGGGTCGGCATCAGCTTGATGTCGGAAACCAGGCTCCACACCCGGGCCGGATCCGCATCGATCCACGTCGATGCCTCCACCGTCGGTTTGTCCGCATAGCGTGCGCCGGTCCACTCCACGCAGCCCATTGTCCCCCGCGCGCAAGGCCCGGTTTGCGCGTGGGGGACGTGGGCGACCGTCAGGCGGCCACGGGCACCGGATCGGCCGAGCGGTCGCCGGTAACCTTCCGCACCATGGAGTCGGGGAACGTCAGCCGAACGATCTTGCGGACGACCGTCCCGAACTGCCTCAGCAGCGGGCCGCGGTTGTAGGGGATGCCGTAGCGCTCACAGATCTCCTGCACCTCCGGCGCGATCTCGGCGTACCGGCGTGCCGGCATGTCCGGGAACAGGTGGTGCTCGATCTGGTGGGAGAGGTTGCCCGATAGCAGGTGAAAGAGCTTGCCGCCGGTCAGGTTTGCCGAACCGAGGACCTGCCGGAAGTACCACATGCCGCGCGACTCGTCCTTGGTCTCCTCGACGGTGAACTCCTGGGTGCCGTCGGGGAAATGGCCGCAGAAGATGATCATGTACGACCACACGTTGCGCATCAGGTTGGCCGACAGGTTGCCCGCGAAGACGAACGGCGCGAAGGGGCCGGCCAGCAGCGGGAAGGCCACGTAGTCCTTCAGCGTCTGCCGGCGAGTCTTCTTCCAGATCTCGCGCAGCACCTCGCGCTTGTCGGCGAATTCGATCTCACCCGCGCGGATGCGCTCGGTTTCCAGCTCGTGCAGCGCGACGCCGTACTGGAACAGCACCATCAGCAGGAAGGCGTAGAGCGGGTTGCCCAGGAAGTAGGGCTCCCAGCGCTGGTCTTCGCTCATCCGCAGGATGCCGTAGCCGATGTCGCGGTCCATCCCCACGATGTTGGTGTGGGTGTGGTGCATGTAGTTGTGCGAATGCCGCCACTGATCGGCCGGGCACGCGGTGTCCCACTCGAAGGACCGGCCGGAGATGGTCGGGTCACGCATCCAGTCGTATTGACCGTGCATGATGTTGTGGCCGATCTCCATGTTGTCCAGGATCTTGGACAAGCCGAGCATCGTGGTTCCCAGCAGCCAGGCGGGCGGCAGGAAGAGCAGCGCGCGCCCGCCGACCTCCAGCGCTCGCTGCGCTTTGATGACGCGGCGAATGTAGTCGGCGTCCTCGGCTCCCAGGCTGGCCATCACGCGCTCCCTGATGGCGTCCAGCTCGCGGCCGAATGCGTCGGCCTGTTCGGGGGTCAGGCTGATCTTGTTCTGTGTCATGGCTTTTCCTCTCGGAAATTTCTGGCGGCTAGAGCGATAGGTCGACATCGCCGACGGGGACGGACACGCAGATCTGCACGTCCTCGTCGGGTCCGGTGGACACGGCGCCGGTGATCAGGTTGCGCACCGTTCCGGCGGTCTTCCGTCGGGTGCAGGTGTGGCAGATGCCCATCCGGCAGCCGTTCTCGGGTGACAGGCCGGCGGATTCCGCCTGTTCCAGCAGCGAGCGTCCGTCGTCGACGACGTCAACCCCGCTGTCGGCGAAGGTGACCTTGCCGCCCGACGGGCTGGCGGGCGCCTCGAACGACGGCGGCACGAAGCTTTCGGTGTAGACGTTGTCGCAGTGGGCCCGTACGGCGTCGACCAAAGGCGTTGGGCCGCAGACGAACACCGCGTCGGGTGAGGCCATGGCGGCGTCCAGATGCGCGGCGCCGAACCGGCCTTCCAGATCGCCACCGCCGGATCGGGTGTAGCCGTGCAGCACGCGGACGCCGGGCAGGGTCGCCAGCTCGTCGCGGTAGCAGGCCTCGGCCGCGGTGCGTGCGTAGTGCACGAACGCGATCTCGCCCGGGTGATTCTCGGCGACCAGCGTGCGCAGCATCGCCATCACCGGAGTGATGCCGCTGCCACCGGAGACGAAGAGGATCCGGTTCGGTCGGTTTGCCGGCAACACGAAGTCGCCACCCACGCCCGTCAAGCCGACCACCATGCCGCGGCGGCCTTGCTCGTACAGGTAGTTGGAGACCAGGCCGCCGTCGTGCCGGCCGATGGTCAGCTCGAGATTGGCGGCTCCTTCGACATTGGCCGGGGAGTAGCAGCGGGTGTGCCGGCGACCGTCGATCTCGACGGCGAGGTTGACGTACTGGCCGGCTTGGACCGTCCAGGCGGAGGTGAAGCTTTCGTTCGGGGCCAGCGTGAGGGTGACGCTGCGCGCGGTGGTGCGGCGCACGTCGATCACCTTGGCGCGGGCCTGGCCCAGCGTCCAGGTCGGGTCCACCAGCTCGGTGTAACGGTCGACACCGTGCGGCCCGGTGAGCAGATCGAGGAGGTCGGAACCCAACACCCGCTTCCGAAGAGTTCGGGCGAGGGCCCGACTCGAAGTAGCTTGAGTGAACATATGTACACCGTGCAGCCGCACCACCCGGTCAGTCAAGGGTTTACTGCAGGTCTGTGGTAGGGTTCACACAGTGAACAGCCGTACTCCTAGCTCACGGGTGCGCGGTTCTGGTCGCGAGCGCGTGCGCGAAAGCCGGTCGCGTGAGGAGCGCAAGGAGGCGACCCGGCGCGCCATCATCGCCGCGGCCCTCAAGCTGCTGCAGGACCGCAGCTTTTCCAGCCTCAGCCTGCGGGAGGTGACCCGCGAGGTCGGGATCGTGCCTGCGGCGTTCTACCGCCACTTCGAGTCGATGGAGGCACTGGGGCTGGTCCTGATCGACGAATCATTCCGCAGCCTGCGCGATACCCTGCGTGAAGCCCGCGCCGGGAAGCTCGACCCGAACCGAGTCATCGAGTCATCGGTGGAGATACTGGTCGCCAGCGTCGCGCAGCGGCGCGAACATTGGCGGTTCATCGCGCGCGAACGCAACAGCGGGCTGAGCGTTTTGCGCTACGCCATCCGGACCGAGATCCGGTTGATCACCTCCGAGCTGGCGACCGACCTGGCCCGCTTTCCGCGGCTGCACGAGTGGACCACCGAGGACCTCAACGTCCTGGCGACCCTGTTCGTCAACGCGATGATCGTCATCGCCGAGGCGATCGAGGACGCGCAGAGCGCCGAGGCGCTCGAAGACATCCGGCGGATCGCCGTCAAGCAACTGCGGATGATCGCGATCGGCATCGCCGGCTGGAAGAGCACCCCTTAGCGGGCGCCCAGCCGCCGCATGCGCAGTGAACAGTCGGACACTGGCCGCATCACTCCGTCGTCTGGGTGATGTCCGGCGCCGCGTTCTCGTCGACGACCTCATACAGCGACTCACCGTCCTCGGGCGCTCCGTCGATCTGGCCCCGATGAGCGCGTCCGGGCGGACCGTCGGTCGGCACGCCCGCGCCCGGCATGTCGGGCGAGACGTCGGGTTCCTCCTCGGCGAGCCGGGCGTCCAGGGATTCCCCCTCGCGCTCTTCCCGCGCCGTCATGCCGAAGCGGTTGGCCTCGCTCCAGTCCTCGGGAGGGTCGACCACGATGTCACCGTCGTCGTTGTGGAGTTCGTCGGAGTCGGTGCCTTCGCTCGCGTTCAGGGTGTCGCCGGGCCCGCCCTCCTCGGGGAAGTCCGCGGGGTCGCCCTCGGCTTGCGGGTTTTCGCTCATGCGGGATCGGTTGCCCGCCGGGTAGGGGGGCTAAACGCTACCGCGGCGTGCGCCACATCGCCCACATGGTGGGACCACCGTCGGGCAACACCAACTCGCGGGTCACCGTGAAACCGAAACGTTCGTAGTACGGCACGTTTTCGGGCTTGCTCGATTCGAGATACGCCGGACAGTATTCGGCGTCGCAGCGGTCGAGCCGGGACCGCATCAGGGCCTGGCCGAAGCCTTGGCCGCGGACGGACGGGTCGCTCCCGATGGCGGCCAGATACCAGTGCGGCTCTTCGGGATGCGTGCGCTTCATCAATTCCTGCACGCCGCGGGCCCTCGTCGCGCGCATGCCGAACACGCGCAGGAAAGTCGGGGTCATCGCCAGTTCGCCCAGGCGCGTCTCCCGCCAACGGTTGGGCGGATCCCAGAGTGCCGCCGCGCCGATGCCCGGGCCGTCGCAGGCCACCTCGACGCCGCCACAGCCCAGATGATGGTGTCGCGTCATCGTGCCGAAGACCCGGTGCAAGTTCGCGGTGCGCGCCCTGTCGTCGGGCAGCAGCCAGGTCATCACCGGGTCGTCGTAAAAGGCACGCGCCAGGGTGCGCGACAGTTCGCGGACATCGGCCTTCCGCGCCGGGCGCGCCTGGGGGGTCACCCGAGTCAGGTTAGCGGTTACCCGCATCCGGGGTGTCATCGCAGAACCGGTGGGTACGTTGTTTCGATGACCGGCGTTTCGCGTCGCGCATTCGGGCGGGCGGCCGCCGGTGCGGGCATGCTCGGCGCCGCCGGGCTCGGTGCCGGCTGCGGGCGGCCGGGCACCGACCACGCCGCGCCCGGTTCCCCACCACCGCCCGCGGCCAGGCCGGTGGGTCTGGTGCTCTCGCACGAGCAGTTCCGCACCGAACAACTCGTGGCGCAGGCCCAGGCGGCCGAACAGGCCGGTTTTGCCCACGTCTGGGCCAGCGACCACATCCAGCCATGGCAGGACAACGAGGGCCATTCGATGTTCCCGTGGTTGACCCTGGCGCTGGTCGGCAACGCCACCAACCGCGTCTCGTTCGGTACCGGCGTGACCTGCCCCACCTACCGCTACCACCCGGCCGTGGTGGCCCAGGCCTTTGCCTCGCTGGCCATCCTGAATCCCGGACGGGTGTTCCTGGGAGTCGGGACCGGGGAACGGCTGAACGAACAGGCGAGCACCAACGCCTTCGGCAACTACACCGAGCGCCACGACCGGCTGGTCGAAGCGATCAGCCTGATCCGACAGTTGTGGAGCGGATCACGAATCTCGTTCGCCGGTCGGTACTTTCAGACCAACGCGTTGAAGCTTTACGACACGCCCGCCAGCCCCACGCCGATCTTCGTGGCGGCCAGCGGGCCCAAGAGTGCGACGATGGCCGGCCAATACGGCGACGGCTGGATCGGTCAGGCACGCGACGTCACGAATCCGGCGCTGCTGGCGGCGTTCGGCGCCGGCGCGCGCGCCGCAGGCCGCGACCCGGGCGGCATGGGCAAGCGGGCCGAGCTGTTCGCCGTCGTCGGCGACGCCGCAGAGGCCGCCGCCGCGGCAAATCTGTGGCGCTTCACCGCCGGCGCCGTCGACCAGCCGAATCCGGTCGAAATCCAGCGCGCCGCGCAGGCCAACCCCATCGACAAGGTGCTGGCGAACTGGACGGTCGGAACCGACGCGACACCCCACGTCAAGGCGGTGCAGGCGATCCTGGACGCGGGCGCCGTCCCGTTTTTGCACTTCCCGCAGGGCAATCCGCTGACGGCCATCGAGTTCTACCGCACCAACGTCTTGCCGAAGTTGCGCTAGTCCGACGTGGGACGGGCCTCGGGCTGAATGTAGACGGCGCGCACCGCGCGCAGCTCTCTCCCCCACCATCACTCGAAATTCGCCGCGGGCCAGCGCGTTTCAATGCCGTCGCCCCGGGTATCCGCAGGCCACTTCGAGTCATCAGCCCAACTGGAAGGCAAGGCATGGACGCAATCACTTTTCTTCGCCAGGACCACAAAAGCGTGCTCGGATTGTTCGAGACGCTCGACGGGGCGCCGTCGGGTTCGGGCGCCGAAGCGAGCGGCCTGGAGACCTTCGTGAACAATCTCATCATCGCGGAGTCCCAGCACGAAGCCATTGAGGAACAATTGTTTTGGCCGGCGGTGCGCGATGCGATCGGCGACGGAATCGTCGACAAGGCGATCGAGCAGGAGCAGGCCGGCAAGCAACTCTTGCAGCGGCTCGAGGACGGCAAGCCCGGCGAACCCGACTATCACGAAGCGCTGCAGGAGTTCGTCAAGGCCGGCCGCGAACACATCGCCTACGAGCAGGACGTGGTGTGGCCGCAGGTCGAGTTGGCGATCAGCCGCGAAGATCTGGAGAAGATCGGCGAAAAGCTGGAGCAGGCAAAGAAAATGGCCCCCACCCGCCCCCACCCGGGCACCCCGCCGAACCCGGCGGTGCTGAAGACCATGGGAATGGGGGCGGCGGTCGTCGACCACGTTCGCGACGCGCTCACCGGCCGCGCCGAGGACAACCCGCCGGACCCTCAGGTCAAATAACGAAACACGCGAAGGCCGGGCGCTGGGTCGTCGGCGCCCGGCCTTCCTATGCCAATCAGCTTGTGGGGGCGTGCTGTTCGTGCGTGAAAGGCTTTTCGGCCTTGATCGCGGGTGAGCCCTGGGGGTTCTGCTGCGCACCCTGGTTCTGTCGCGTGCTGCCGCCCAGCCACTGCTGTTCGGGCTTTTCGACGTACTCCCACTCCACGCCCTTCGGCCACGGCCCCTGGCCCTGATTCCACGGGCCACGGATCGATTCGCCGTTGCCGTCGGACATGTTGAACGCGACGTTCTGGAAGCGCGGATCGCCCGGCAGCTGACCCGGCGGGAAGTTCACCGGAAGCTCGTTCAGCGCCGCGGTGAATTGCTGGTAGTGCGCGACCTCGCGCGTCATCAGGAAGTTGAGGGTGTCCTGCACACCGGGGTCGTCGGTGTACTGCTTGAGGTACTCGTACACGATCTTGGCGCGCGACTCGGCTGCGATGTTGTTGCGCAGGTCGACGGTCGGGTCGCCGTTGGCGTCGATGAAGGCGCCGGTCCAATTGTTTCCCCCGGAGTCCTTGACGTCCGGCCCACCACCGCTGAGCACCAGGAACAGGGGGTTGACCGATACCGAGTGGATGATGCTGTCGCGTCCGTCGCCGCTGGCCACCGCCGGCATCCAGTCACATTTCTCGTGGGCGATCTTCAGGTTGTCGTTGAGGCCGTCGAGCAGCATCGTGATCATCGAGCCGACCATCTCGAGGTGACTGAGCTCCTCGGTGGCGATGTCCATGAAGAGGTCGTACATCTTCGGGTTCTTCTGCCGAAGCACGAAGGCCTGGGTGAAGTACTGCAATGCGGCGGTGAGTTCCCCATTGGCGCCGCCGAATTGGTCCATCAGCAACGTCGCGAACCGGGGGTCGGGCCGGTCGACGCGGACCTCGAATTGAAGATCTTTGTTATGAACGAACACTGGGTCTCCCTTGGCTTGTCGAGAAGGTCATGGTGTCGCCGGGTACCCGCGGCCTCCGCGACCAAACGACCGTGACAGCAACTCCTGAACCGCCTGCGGGCGCTGCGAACGGGTGCCCGTGTGACGAACGGGGGTCCATCATGGACAATCCCGCTTATGGACCTATCGGACCCGAGTTCCCGGCATGAGCTGGCGAGGCGGATGGCTGAGCTCTCCCGCGACATCGCCGCGCCGCGCTCGCTCGAGCAGGTGCTCACCGACGTGACCGCCGCCGCGGTGGAGCTCATTCCCGCGGCGGACGTCGCCGGGGTGCTGCTGATCAAAGCCGGCGGAGACTTCGAATCGGTGGCCGACACCGACAGCCTGGCCGCGAAGCTCGACAAGCTACAACAGGAGTTCCACGAGGGCCCCTGCCACGACGCCGCTTTGAAGCAAACGATCGTGCGGACCGACGACCTGCGCGAGGAGCCGCGCTGGCCCCGATACGCACCGGCCGCCGTGGAACGCGGTGTGCTGAGCAGCCTGTCTTTCAAGCTGTACACCGCGGAACGCACCGCCGGCGCGCTGAACCTGTTCAGCTTCAAGGCCAACGCGTGGGACCCCGAAGCCGAAACCATCGGCACCGTATTCGCCGCGCACGCCGCCTCGGCGATCATCGCCGGGCGGCACGGACAGCAGATGCAATCGGCCCTGTCGACGCGGGACCGGATCGGCCAGGCCAAGGGCATCATCATGGAGCGCTACGGCGTCGACGAACTTCGCGCGTTCGACCTGCTGCGCCGCCTGTCCCAGGAGAGTCAGGTCAAGCTCGTCGACATCGCGCAGCGCGTCATCGACACCCGCCGCGAGGACTGATCTTCCAAAGCCGCCATTTACGATGAGGTGGCTTCATCGACGAGTCCGGCGCGACGCCGCGCCGGGGAACGGGTGGTCACCGTGTGGGATTTCGAAACGGACCCGGATTATCAGGCCAAGCTCGACTGGGTCGAGAAGTTCATGGCCGACGAGCTCGAACCGCTCGACTTGGTCGCCCTCGACCCCTATGACAAGAACAACGCCGAGATGATGGCCATCCTGCGGCCGCTGCAGCAGCAGGTGAAGGACCAGGGGCTCTGGGCCGCACACCTGCGGCCGGAGCTGGGCGGTCAGGGCTTCGGTCAGGTGAAGCTCGCCCTGCTCAACGAGATCCTGGGCCGCTCCCGCTGGGCGCCGTCGGTGTTCGGCTGCCAGGCGCCGGACTCCGGCAACGCGGAGATCCTGGCCATGTTCGGCACCGAGGAACAGAAGGCCCGCTACCTGCAACCGCTGCTCGACGGCGAGATCACCTCGTGCTATTCGATGACCGAGCCGCAGGGTGGTTCGGATCCGGGACAGTTCGTCACCGCCGCGACCCGCGACGGCGACTATTGGGTGCTCAACGGCGAGAAGTGGTTCTCCACCAACGCCAAGCACGCGTCGTTCTTCATCGTCATGGCCGTCACCAACGCCGAAGCGCGCACCTACGACAAGATGTCGCTGTTCATCGTTCCGGCCGAGACACCGGGCATCGAGATCGTGCGCAACGTCGGCGTCGGCGCCGAGTCCTCGGCGCGCGCCAGCCACGGCTACGTCCGCTACACCGATGTCCGCGTCCCTGCCGATCACGTGCTGGGCGGCGAGGGCCAGGCGTTCATGATCGCGCAAACGCGGCTCGGCGGCGGGCGCATCCACCACGCGATGCGCACAATCGCGTTGGCGCGCAGTGCGTTTGACATGATGTGCGAGCGGGCGGTATCGCGCAAGACGCGGCACGGGCGGCTGTCCGACTTTCAGATGACCCAGGAGAAGATCGCCGACAGCTGGATCCAGATCGAACAGTTCCGGCTGCTCGTGCTGCGCACCGCGTGGCTGATCGACAAGCACCACGACTATCAGAAGGTGCGCAGGGACATCGCCGCGGTGAAGGTCGCCATGCCCCAGGTGCTGCATGACGTCGTACAGCGGGCCATGCACCTGCACGGTGCGCTCGGGGTGTCCGACGAGATGCCGTTCGTCAAGATGTTGGTCGCCGCCGAGTCGCTGGGCATCGCCGACGGCGCCACCGAACTACACAAGATGACGGTGGCGCGCCGGACTTTGCGCGAATATCAGCCCGTGCCAACGCCATTCCCCTCGGCCCACATCCCCACGCGCCGCGCCGAGGCCCAGGCCCGGCTGGCCGAGCGGCTCGAGCATTCGATCGCCGAGTTCTGACCCGGCTCCCCACGACACATAAACCTTGGCGGCGACACGCGGTCAAACGTCGCCGTGGTTTATGCCTCGCGGCATGGCGTCACGGGGCACGACCGCGTCGCTCCCCACGACACATAAACCTTGGCGGCGACACGCCGTCAAACGTCGCCGTGGTTTATGCCTCGCGGCATGGCGTCACGGGGGCCGTCAGGTGATGTAGCGGACGATGCTTTCGGCAACGCACGCCGGCTTGGGTGCGCCCTCGATCTCGACGGTCGTCGACATGGTCGCCTGCACGGCGCCGTTTCCGACGTCGTCGACGCTGACCAGCGATGTCTGCGCGCGCACCCGGGAACCGACCGGCACGGGGGCGGGAAAACGAACCTTGTTGAGGCCGTAATTGATTGCGAGCTTGATGCCGTTGACGGTGTAGATCTGGTGCTGGAGGCGGGGTAACAGCGCCAGCGTCATGAAACCGTGGGCGATCGTCCCCCCGAAGGGCCCGGCGGCCGCGCGCTCCGGATCCACGTGGATCCACTGGTGATCGCCGGTCGCGTCGGCGAACAGGTTGACGTCCTCCTGGGTGATGGTCACCCAATCGCTGTGCCCGATCGTTTCACCGGTCGCGGCCGAGAGATCGGCCACTGATTCGAAGGTGCGCATTGAGTCCTCCTTGACTTCGGGTGGTAACAATAGCGCCGCCGCCACCCGACATCACGGGCCGGCACACGTTTCGGTGCGGCCGACGGGGGAAGCCCTGCGCGAGTACGCAGAACCGCACGAAGGGAGGACGGCATGCCAGAACGCACCGGCCCCAAGCCTGGATCGGTAGCGCATGGGCTCGACAAATACGGTCCGGCGCCCCGGCGACCGTCGGAGCGTATCCGCGATGCCGAGAGCATGCGCCTTGATGTTCCGCTACTCGGGCGGGTGCGGATCCCCCGCCCCGACCGCCTCGCGTTCTACGGTGGGCTGGCCGCACTGGCGGCGATCCAAATCCTCGATTGGCCTATGGTGCTGTTGCTGGGAGCCGGACAGGCGCTGGCCGAAAGTCAACACAGCCGCGTGGTGCGCGGGTTCGGCGACGCATTGAGCGAGGCGTGACCCGTTCCCGATCGGTCGGATGCCGGGTACCGCAACTGCACGGGCACAGGCGATTTGGATTCGTTGCGGCGAACCGTCCGACTCGGCTTTGTGGCCCTTGTTCTCAGCCATTCGTTTCCTTCCGGTGGGGCGGCTAACCCCTGACGGGTTCCCGCCTCATGCGCCGCCAAACGTAGAAGAGGCCCAGCCGCGACGTTCACCATCTCCGCCGCACATCGCGCCAGTGCAGGAATGGAGTCGGACGGTTCGCCGCAACGAATCCAAATCGCCTGTGCCCGTGCAGTTGCGGTACCCGGCATCCGACCGATCGC